>JALVNE010000130.1 GCA_027026755.1 Sedimenticola sp.
GTGAGGGGCGTGACAACAATGTCGATAAGGTATGGATAGTGTGGCACTGATGGGAAACCAATCAGCAAACAGAGAAAACAAACGCATACCTAAGTTGGCAGAGGAATCCGTCTACTCGACCAAATCAGGGACAGCGTAGGGGTCGGAGTCAAATCAGGGAGATAATGCGTAAATTCAACGACTTGTGGGGATTTGACTCCGACCCCTGGGGCCAACCTTGGCCTTTCCAGCGTAGGGGTCGGAGTCAAATCAGGGAGATAATGCGTAAATTCAACGACTTGTGGGGATTTGACTCCGACCCCTGGGGCCCTGAGGCCCGTTGGTCTTTCCTATGCAGCGGCTCAGGAAAGTTTCCGGCGCTGCATCGTCAGGTAGACCGAAACCATCAGCAGGATTGCCAGCAGCAGCATGGCCAGCCCGGACAGGGTGGGAATGCCGGCGGCAACTCCTGTGGCGGGAACATAGGTGATGGTGACAGTGACCGTATTGGAAACCAGCCCGGTAGCATCGCGCACATTGTACTGAATGGGTGTGGGGTTGCCCGTGAATCCGGCATAGGGAGTAAAGGTGATGGCGCCTGTGGCGTTGTCCACAGTCCATACGCCTTCTCCCGGAACCGTCAGGGTGTCCATGTCGCCGTCATTGTCGCTGTCGGTAGCGCCGGGCGTGGTGATGTTCACCGTACTGGGGTCGATATCGTTTTCCGGGTCATTGTCGTTGGCGATGACCAGTATGGTCACGGCCGTACCCTGAGGAGCCCCGGTTCTGCTGTCGTTGGTGGCTGTCGGTGGTTGTACACAACGAACCCGGGTGACCCGGATGGCATCCGCGCCAACAGCAGACTCGTCATGGGGATCCGTGTTGTCGGCGGACAGAACCAAGGGGCCGCTGGTTGCTGTGGCAACGAAAGTGGCGTTGAAGTTGTGCCAGGTGTTGGGATCATAATTGAGTGCTGGCGTGCCGATGGGTTGGACAGCCCCTGGCATGGTCATGCGCAAAAAGACCGGATCTCGTTCCGAAGCTCTTCTGCCGCTGTTGATGTAGGTAAAGGAAACGCGGTAGGTTTCGCCTGGGATCAGGCTGTGCAGGTTGACGGTCACGGCTTCGTTGTTACCAGCATCTGCAGCCATGCCCAGGTAGTTGCCGCCGGCGGGACTGGGCACGACCCCAACATAATTGGTGCCAATGAGCCCTACGATGGGTTCTACGATATCGGGCGTGAAGCTGACGCGATTCCAGGTACTGCAACCCGCACCCGAGGGAGTGACCGGCCAGGGGTTCTGCGCGGCGGGAAACTCGTCCCATTCACCGCACACGCCCACGGGAACCGTCTCGTCCACCACGGTGCACTGCTGATTGACGAAAGGTTCTTCATGTACGGCGATGACTGCCGTGGCCGTGGCGCAATCCGCTGGAACGGCAGCGTCGCAGCTCTGGTAAGTAAGGGTATAACTGCCAACAGCGGTGCCCGCCGCGACATGGATATTGCCGTTTGCGTCCAGGGTGGCGCCGGAACCTCCATCGTTGACCAGCGTCAATATGGTATTGGCATCAGGATTGGAGGCACCAGACAGGCTGTCGTTCAGCGTGGCATCACCCGCCACTCCTCCGAGGGTGTCGGTGATGGGAACGCTGCTGAAGTCGTCATTGACCAGAACGGGTACCGTGGCGGAAACTTGCGCTGCCCATGAACCCGTGACTAGCAGGCAGGTAATCAATGATATCCTGGATTTCATAATTGCTTTCTCCCTCGAGTTGTAGGAAATCACACGGAGGCCGTATGTCCATATTGGGTTGTTGGTGTCACAAAGCCTATGCTGTTATTGATAATTATGGCCTTTAATCTTGTCGGTACCTGGAATGTCCATGACGCCCTACCATGCCCAGGTTGGCAAGGCCGGGTAGCCAGAGCGCATGATGGGATATCGTTTTGCCTATTAAGACACCAGCCAGGGATGCAGTCAACCGGAAATCCACGGCTTGGATGCTTGTCGGACTTATAAAGTCCACGGAGGGACTTTCCAGCATCTTAGTTTAAAGTCATGCCCAATAACTCCCTCCCCCGCGTGCGGGGGGAGAGTTGTATTTCAGTTTTCAACATTTCAATTTCCTCTTCTCCCTCCCCCGCGCGCGGGGGAGGGTTGGGGAGAGGGCCATCTGGCGTTTTCCACGGGGAAGGGAAAGCCTGTCTCGCCAGCCATGCTGGAGGCAGGTATAATGCGCGGATGTTCTATCCCCTTTCAGTGTGGATCGGCCTGCGCTATACCCGGGCGGAGCGTCGCAATCACTTCATTTCATTCATTTCCTTCATCTCCACCATGGGTATCACCTTGGGGGTGATCGTGCTCATCACCGTGTTGTCGGTGATGAACGGCTTTCACAAGGAGGTCCGTGAGCGCATTCTGGGCATGGCTTCTCACGCGGACATCAATGCCGTGGATGGCGGTGGCTTGAAGAACTGGCAGCAGGCCCTGCACAAGGCGAAACAGCATCCCCGGGTGATTGGCGCCGCCCCCTATGTGGAAACCATGTCCATGCTCATGCATGGTACGCAAGTCAGCGGTGCGCTGGTTCGCGGCGTACTCAGCGAGCTGGAACCCCGGGTCGTGGACGTGGAAACCCACATGCAGACCGGCTCCCTGGAGGATCTGAAGCCGGGGAGCTTCAACATCATCCTGGGTAAGGAACTGGCCTTTGCTCTGCGGGTGAGCGTGGGCGACAAGGTGACCATGCTGGTGCCAAAGTTCACTTCCACCCCTGCAGGGTCCGTACCGCGTATGAAGCGTTTCACCGTCAGCGGTATTTTCGCCGTGGGCATGGGGGAATACGACCGGGGCGTGGCCATGGTCAATATGAAGGATCTGGCCAGGCTGCTGCGCATGGGTGATGCGGTGTCCGGCATACGTCTGAAACTGGATGATATGTATCAGGCGCGGCAGGTGTCGCGGGAGCTGGCCCTGGCCTTCAACGGCTATTTTCGCGTGACCGACTGGACCGACCAGCACCGCAATTTCTTCTCCGCTCTGAAGATGGAAAAGCGCATGATGGGCTTGCTGCTGTTCTTCATCGTGGTCATCGCCGCCTTCAATATCGTTGCCACTCTGGTGATGGTGGTGGTGGACAAGCGGGCGGATATCGCCATTCTCAAGACTTTTGGCGCCGCGCCGCGGCAGATCATGAATATCTTCATCGTTCAGGGTTCGGTGATCGGCTTCGTTGGCACTCTGATTGGTGTGATCCTGGGGGTTGCCCTGGCGCTGAATGTGGAGCAGGTGGTGGGCTGGATAGAATCCCTGTTTGATGTGCAGTTCATCGATCCCAGCGTCTATTACATCAGTATGTTGCCTTCCGACCTGCACTGGGATGATGTGCTGCTGGTGGCAACGGGGTCCTTCCTGTGCAGTTTCCTCATGACCCTGTACCCGGCCTGGAATGCCTACCGCACCCTGCCGGCAGAGGCCCTGCGTTATGAGTGACGTTGTGCTGGAAAGCCGCGGTCTGCGGCGCACCTACACCACCGGCCCCGAACACGTGGAAGTGCTGCGTGGCGTGGACCTGCGTGTCGAAGCGGGCGAGCAGATTGGCATCCTGGGCGCTTCGGGCTCCGGCAAGAGCACGCTGTTGCATTGCCTGGGCGGCCTGGATGAACCTGACGATGGTGAGGTGCTGCTCAAAGGTGAAAGCTTCAGCAGGCTGCCGGAGGCCCGGCGCTGCCATGTGCGTAACCGCCACCTGGGCTTCATCTACCAGTTTCATCATCTGCTGGCGGAATTCACTGCCCTGGAGAATGTCGCCATGCCCCTGTTGCTGCGGCGCGCGCCCATCCATGAGGCACGCAGCCGGGCCAGGGAGATGCTGGTCCGCGTGGGGCTGGAAAAGCGCATCTCCCACAAGCCCTCGGAGCTGTCCGGTGGGGAACGTCAGCGTACCGCTGTGGCTCGCGCTCTGGTGTCGGGGCCGGACTGTGTGCTTGCCGATGAACCCACGGGCAATCTTGATCCTGGCACGGCGGCAGGTATCTATGACCTCATGCTGGAGCTGAACCGGGAACAGGGCACCAGTTTCGTCATCGTCACCCATGATCCAGGCCTGGCGCAGCGCATGGACCGCGTGTTTCAGCTGGAAGAGGGCGTGTTGCGCGCCCGCTGACGCTTCCTGTAGCTGCGCACCACATGCCAGCGCCAGTACAGGCGCATGATTCCATATCCCATAGCGGCCAGTACCAGCCCCACCACGATTGAGCCCAGGTACAGGGGCTGCCAGATTTCCCCCATGCTGTGGGCAAACCATTCCAGGGTCATTTCCATGTCCCGAACGGGCTCCTGCCGGGGTAACAGCCAGCTGCCCACCAGGTAATTGAAATAGAAAATGGGCGGCATGGTCAGGGGGTTGGTCAGCCACACCAGCACCACGGAAATGGGCAGGTTCACCCTGGCCAGGATGGCCGTGGCGGCGGCGGCAATCATCTGAAAGGGGATGGGAATCATGGCCCAGAACAGGCCTGCGGCAAAGGCGCCTGAAACAGAACGCCGGTTCAGATGCCACAGATTCGGGTTCTTCAAGTAGTCGCCAAAGATCTGCAAATGCTTGTGATCGCAAATGGTCTGGGGATCGGGAAGATGTTTTTTCAGTAACCTGCGAGGCATGAATTGCAAAGGTTTTTCGGAAGTTTCTTCCAAGTCGGCTGATAATTTCATTTCAGCATGAACGGCTGTACTTGACCAGTTTATTTGAACATTGCATGCTTCAGGTCAAGAATTTTGATTCAAGGATGAATCATGATGCCGACGCCAGTCATTGCCGCTGCCGGCGTCCTGCTGGGTGTGGCGGGGTTTCAACAGCTGCCTTTCCTGCCGGAGGCACGGTGGTTTCTGCCTTTCCTGCCCATCCTGTGGTGGGTACGCCGTTTTCCCGTGACCCTGTTTCCGGTTGCCCTGTTTGCCGGTTTCACCTGGAGCCATGCCAGCGCCTTGCTGCATGCGCCCCAGGAGATTCCACCTGTATTCCTGAAAGATGTGCTTACCGCCGAGGGCGTCGTTCTCGGACTGCCGGATGTGAACGCCCATCGTACCCGGTTCTTTTTTCTCGCGGACAGGCTGGAGTCGGGAAACCAGCGGTTGAAAGGCCATTGGAAATTCAGGTTGAGCTGGTACAGGGATGCGCCGGCGCTGCGTCCTGGAGAGCGTTGGCGCTTGCCTCTGCATTTGAAGCTGTCCCATGGTTACCGCAGTCCGGGCGCTTTTGATTACGAAGGCTGGCTGTATGCGCGGGGCGTGCGTTATACAGGCTATGTGGGGGGAAACCAGGTAGTCAGGCTGGGGCCGGCAGGCCTGTCCATCGACGTCCTGCGCCAGGAACTGGGAAAGTTGATCGACCGGGCGGGAAGTTCGGACGCGTCTGCCGCTGTAATCAAGGCCCTGGTGACGGGTGACCGGTCGGGCTTGAGCAGGCAACAAAAACAGCTGTTCAGCCTCACGGGAACCAGCCATCTGATGGCCATTTCAGGGCTGCATATAGGCCTGGTGTCCGGGCTGGTCTATTTTCTTTTTCGTGGTCTCTGGCGGCTGCTTCCCGGCGTCTGCGCCCGGTGGCCTGCACCGGTGGCGGCGGTGTTTCCGGCCGTGCTGGCAGGTCTGGCTTATGCAGCGCTGGCAGGGTTTTCCATTCCGGCCCGCCGGGCTCTGATCATGCTTGGGCTGGTGTTTCTCGGGGTGCTGTACCGGCGCCAGGTTTCCGGCCCTGTCGTTCTGGCCATGGCGCTGATGCTGGTGCTGTTCCTCGACCCTCTGGCGGTGATTTCCGCCGGCTTCTGGCTGTCCTTCGCTGCTGTTGCCGCCATTTTCTGGGCGGCCCGGCTGGGGCAGCGGTTTTCCTGGCTGTGGTTGCAGTTTGGCATTACGGTGGTGCTGGCGCCGGTGCTTCTGTGGCAGCAACTGCCTGTATCACCCGTGGGGCCAGTGGTGAATCTGCTGGCCATTCCCCTGTTTTCCTTTCTGGTGGTGCCCATGGCCCTGGGGGCTGTGTTGCTCTGCCTGGTTCTTCCAGATGCCGGACTGGTGCTGTTGAAGGCCTTGAGCCGGGTGGTGGATGGGTTTCTTGCTTTTCTTGACAAGGTGGCGGCCCATGTCCCGGACTGGCCTTCGTTGCCTCTGCCCTGGGAGGTGGTGCTTGCCCTGGTGCTGTTTTCCGTTTTGATGGCAGGCCTGGTGTGGCGGTGGCGTCCGGCCTGGGGCATTCCTGCGGCCCTGCCGGGAATACTGGCCACGGTGCTGTGGCTGCAGCGCACACCGCCCCCGGCGCCGGGCAGTTTCTCTTTCAGCCTGCTGGACGTGGGGCAGGGGCTTTCCGCCGTGGTGAGGACAACGCGTCACCTGCTGGTGTTCGACACAGGACCTGCTTTCCCCTCCGGGTTCAATACCGGGGACGCGGTGCTCCTGCCCTGGTTGCGGCTTCAGGGGGTAGCAAGGGTGGATGTGCTGATGCTCAGTCACGGCGATACGGATCATGTGGGTGGAACCGCGGCCCTGTTACGCGGGTTTCCCGTGTCCGCCATCTTGAGTGGGGAACCAGTTTCCCTGCCGGGAAGGGTGGCGTCCCGGTGCCATGCCGGGCAATTGTGGTGGTGGGATGGTGTTCGTTTCGAGGTGTTGTATCCGCCTGTTGGCGCTGGCCAGGAGGGCAACGATGCCTCCTGTGTGCTGAGGGTTTCCAGTAATGGACAAAGCGTTCTCCTCACCGGTGACCTGGAGGCGGAGGGCGAGGGCTGGTTGGTGCGGCATGTGCCTGGGCGGTTGCCCAGCAGCCTGGTGGTGGCTGGTCATCATGGCAGCAACAGTTCCTCCACGCCGGAATTTGTCCGTAGCGTCCGCGCCAGCCAGGTGCTCTACTCGGCGGGCAGGAACAATCGCTGGGGATTTCCCCGTCCGGAAGTGGTTTCCCGCTGGCGCGCGGCAGGCGCCCGGGAAGCCAGTACCTTGGACAAGGGAACCCTGGAAGCCCTGCTGGGCGTGAATGAGCATGAGCCCGTCGTGGTCCGCCCTGTCTGGCGGCGGCGTTACTGGCACAGGTAATGGACGAACCCTGTTACCGGTTCGGTCGCGAATTTGTGTGTCCTGCCCATTGTTTGAGAGCCGTGCCATGAGTATGATTGACGACTGGAAATTCTGGAGGAGCGTTCACCGTGTTCGAGTTCATCAAGGCAGGCGGCTTGCTGATGTGGCCCATCATCGCCTGTTCCGTCATTGCCATGGCAATCACCCTGGAAAGGCTCTGGACCTACCGGCGCAGGAGAGTGGTGCCGGACCATCTGCTTCCCCAGATATGGAAGTTGTACAAGGCGGGGGAACTGGACCGTCAGCGCATACTGGCCATTCGTGAAAATTCTCCCCTGGGCCGCATGCTGGCTTCCGGGCTCACCAACCTGCATCATTCCCGGGATGTCATGAAGGAAGCCATAGAGGAAGAAGGCCGGCAGGTGGTACACAGCCTGGAGCGCTATCTCAATGCCTTGGGAACCATTGCGGCCATTGCGCCCCTGCTGGGATTGCTGGGCACCGTATTCGGCATGATCGAAGTTTTCACCGCCATCACCAGCGCCGGTGGCGTGGGCAATCCGGCCGTGCTCGCGGGAGGCATTTCCAAGGCCCTCATCACCACGGCGGCGGGCCTGTCCGTGGCCATACCCAGTCTTATCGCGCATCGCTATCTTACCGGCAAGGTCGATGAACTGGTCATTGCCATGGAACAGCAGGCCATCAAGATGGTCGAGGTATTGCAGGGGGAACGGGAAAAAGAATGAATATCCGTCCTTCCCGCCGCAAGCGCAGTGTCCTGGTGGATATGACTCCGCTCATCGACGTGGTGTTCCTGCTGTTGATTTTCTTCATGGTGTCAACCACCTTCGACAAGCAGACCCAGATCAAGGTGGATCTCCCCGAGGCCAGCAACCGGGCAGAGGAAAACAAGGAGACGCGTATCATCGCCGTTGCCATAGATGCCAAGGGACATTTTTTCCTGAACGACCAGGAACTGGTCACCCATGATCTGGCCACGCTGAAACGTGCCCTGAGCCAGGCGGCCGGGGATGATACGGATATTCCGGTCACCGTGACATCAGACAAGCGGGCGCCGTTTCAGGCGGTAATGACGGTCATGGATGCGGCAGGCCAGCTGGGACTCACCCATCTCAGTTTTCTCGCTAGGGCGACTTCCCCCGAAGGAGAATGAACAGCCTCTGGTATGGCAACAATCCCCTGGCGTGGTTGTTGCTGCCGTTTTCCCTCCTGTTCTGGGTGGTCAGCAGCGTCCGGCGCCTGCTGTATGTTCTGCATCTGAAAAAAGTTCATCGTTTTCCCGTGCCTTTGATCGTGGTGGGCAACATCACCGTTGGGGGCACGGGAAAGACGCCCCTGGTGGTCTGGCTGTGCAGCCATCTGGAGGAACTGGGATACAGGCCGGGTATCGTTGCCCGGGGTTATGGTGGCAGGGCCACGCACTGGCCACAACAGGTGAGGCCGGACAGTGATCCAGTGATGGCGGGTGACGAGGCAGTGCTGCTGGCCCGTCTCACCGGCCGTCCTGTGTGCGTGGGGCCGGACCGGCCGGAGGCGGTGCGGGAACTGCTGGAATATACGGACTGTGATATCGTGGTGTCCGATGATGGCCTGCAGCACTATGCCATGGGCCGGGACATGGAGATCGTCGTGGTGGATGGAGAACGGGGACTGGGTAACGAATTTCTGTTGCCGGCGGGCCCCCTGCGGGAACTCCCCGGACGCCTGCGCCAGGCGGATCTTGTCATCAGCAACGGTTCCTGGTGGGACTCCATTCCCATCATGAAGATCGCCGACCCGGTGGTGCTGCCCTTGCTGGATCTGACCGAGGAACCACAACCCCTGACCCGGGCCGAGGGAGAGAAAGTGCATGCCGTGGCGGGAACGGGCAATCCCCGGCGTTTCTTCACCCTGCTGGAGCAATGCGGTCTGGAGATCATTCCCCATGCCTTTCCCGATCATCATGACTACCGTCGCGAGGATCTGCAGTTCGATGATGAACTGCCGGTGCTGATGACGGAAAAGGATGCGGTGAAGTACGCGCGTTTCGCCACGGATCGCCACTGGCTGGTGCGCATCGGGGTGATTCCCGATGAGGCTTTTGTAAACAAATTCGATGAACTGCTACAGGGTCTGAAGCATGGACAAGAAGCTGCTTGATATTCTGGTCTGCCCCCTTTGCAAGGGCAAGCTGGTGTACAGAAAGAGAGAACAGGAACTGGTATGCAAGGCCGACAGGCTGGCGTTTCCCATTCGTGACGATATCCCGGTGATGTTGGAAAAGGAGGCCCGCCAGCTCGCGCCTGACGAAGAAGTCTGATGCGTATCGTCATTCCCGCGCGTTATGCATCCACCCGCCTGCCGGGAAAACCCTTGCTGGAGCTGGCGGGCAAGCCCATGCTGCAGCACGTGTATGAACTGGCCTGCCGCAGCCAGGCCTTGGAAGTGGTAATCGCCACGGATGATGAGCGTATTGCCAGGGCGGCGGATGGTTTTGGCGCCAGGGTGTGCATGACGGACGCCGCCCACACCAGTGGCACTTCCAGACTGGCGGAAGTCCTGGATGTCATGGGCTGGCAGGATGATGATATCGTTGTCAATCTGCAGGGCGATGAGCCCCTGATGCCTGTATCCCTGCTCAATCAGGTGGCCCAGGACCTGGAGCATCATCCGGTGGCGGATACCGCAACCCTGGCGGCGCAGCTGGAACATCCTGAACAACTGTTCGATCCCAATATCGTGAAAGTGGTGCTGGATCGCAAGGGCTATGCCCTGTATTTCAGCCGTGCGCCCATTCCCTGGAAGCGGGATGACATGGCCTGGGGGCAGGTGCCGGATGCCAGCCTGTCCCGGGGCTGTCTGCGCCATATTGGCCTGTATGCCTATCGTGCGGCATTCATACGGGAGTATGTGAGCTGGACCGAGGCGCCCCTGGAAGCCTGGGAGTCTCTGGAGCAGTTGCGTACCCTTTGGCATGGCAAACGCATCCATGTCTCCTTGGCTGCGGAGATTCCTCCTGCCGGGGTGGATACGCCGGAAGATCTGCAGCGTGTGGGGGAACTTCTGGAAGAATAAGGGCCTGAACCGCTTTTTTGGGATTTTCCTGGTTTATTCGGAAGGCGTAGAAGCCTCTCCTATCCTGCCTGCCAGCAATTCCATGACCTCGGCAGAATATTCGTCGCTATTATCAGGGTTGCTCAAAGGCAGTGTCTTGCAATGATCACAGCGGCGCATGGCATTTCCATACTGATCGGCCTGGATGCGCTGGTTGTTGGCGGCCTGCTCCGGGGCAATCACCAAGGCATCTTCCTCGCGGAGGATCTCGACGATGAGCCACACTTTTCCCCGAAAGAGGAAACGCTGGCCAATGAGCTTGGTAAGTTGTGTGTGCATGGTTGTCGTCCAGTTTTCGCAGGCTCTGCACAAACTATAATATAGCCATGGCCGGCATGGAAATCTACTGGCAGCTGTAGATCACAAGGACGTTATAGCATGATTTGGCAGCCTCCGGAAACTGCTCAAGCGGCACCCAAGACCTGAAAAAGCTGTTTGCTGCCGGTCGAGCGGCAGATGGGGCAAAGTCCGCCGGCATTGAGTTTACTGTCGACAGGAACATGAAAGTCGTTGCCGCAGCGGCGGCAGACAAGCTCGCTGAGCGGCAGAGATTCTGCTTCCCAGCGTTCCCAGGCCCCCAGCCTTATGGCCTGTTCGGAACAGACATCCACACAGATGCCACAACCGGTGCAGCCTGGCGCATCCATACGATAACAACTGCTGGAACCATCCTCGCCGGCATCTTCATGCTGAACGTCATAGCGCAAGGCCTCTGTGGGACAGAGCCGGATGCAGGCATCGCAACCGGAGCAGGCCGCAGCCTCGATACGGGGCACCCAGGGCAGATGCTCATGGCCGCTTTTGCTGTCCAGCAATATGCCCGGCGCGATCGTTCGGGACTCCGGCCGGTTCAGGGGGTCCATGCTCACCAACTGCTCCTGCAACATCTGTGATGAAGATACGCCGGAAAGGAAAGCACGGCGGTTGAGCTGGGTGCCCCGGGTTATCAGCACCTCTTTGTGCAAAACGGCTTTCCAGACCCGAACAGGACGGCAGGAAAGTTTGAGCAAAGGACGGTGGCGCTCCCCCAGCAGCAGGTTCAGGCGTTCAACCCGTTGTTCCAGTGTTTCTCCGGGACAGTCGGGACAACAGCTGCAGTCATCCGTAGCGAGAAGCAGATGGCTGACGCCGCTGGTGTAGAGCAGCAGTAGCTGCCTGACGCCGAGACTGTGAACACAGGGCAGGGCCGCTTCCGTACCCTGGGCGCCGGAGCGTTCGCAACCGAACAGAGCCACGGCCTGTCCGCCCACAGGCCGGATCACATAGGGGAAGTGATCGTACAAGGCCCCGGTGGGGCAGGCGGGGATGCACAGGCCGCAGCCGTTGCAGGCGTCCTCGTCCAGGCCGAGGGCATCCTCCCCAAGAATCCAGGCATCCTGGGGGCAGGCGTCCACGCAAGACTGACAACTGGCGTTGCTGATCAGTCCGTGCACACAGTGGTCGGGGGAAATTTCAGGGTATGCGGGCATGGCCTGCACCTGTCGCGGACAGGCAGACCAAGCTGCCCGTCCACGGCAAGATCACTTTTTCAATGAGCGGATATAGGCGATGAGAGAGGCGATCTCATCATCGGAAAAGTCTGATCTGGCGGGCATGGCAGCGTTGCCTCCAAAGGCGCCGCCGCCTTTCTTGATGACAGCGGCAAGATCGGCATCCTCACCCGGCGTGCCGTTGCCGTTGGCATCGAGACGGAAGCTGCCCGTGGCAAAATTGGCCGGTTTTGGATCCAGGGCAGCGGCGGCCGCCCCATCGCCAGCACCTGCCGGCCCATGACAACTTGCGCAGGCGCCCTTGCCATCGTAGATTGCCTTGCCAGCGGCGGCGTCTCCTGCCATGGCCGAGGTCCAGGGAATACAGACGATCAGACCAATGCCGAGGTGCTTCAACGAGGGATATTTGAACATTTGTTTTTCTCCTTTAATGGTTGTATCGAGTTTCCAGGCGATACCGCCAACTCAAAGGAGTGGCGGCCCGCAACCCGCGAAATTGCTTGGGTCAACGGGTGTTGACTCATACAGCGGGGCCCATGCCCGGTACATAGGCTTGAGGTGCTTCTTCGGGCTGCTTGTTTACTGCTTTGTCGTTCATGCGCTCCTCGATCTCTTCGGGAAGCGGGCGAGCTTGCCCTGTTATGTCGGCGACAAGATCCCGCAATTCATTGCAGTAGGCATCCGTCAGCAGGGCCAGGCCGGCAAAATACGGCGTGTCACAGCGTTGCACCACGCGCTGGGCAAAATCTCCGATCCAGCGCAGCAGGTGCTCATCCATGAAACGCCCGGCCTCCTCCAGGGGTTCCTCTTCCTGATTGAGGAGGTGCGCGATGAACTTGAGTTGATAGACAAGATGATCGTCGGGCCGGACACGCCAGTTTTCCGCCTGCAAGCCATAGCGTTCCAGCCATTGACGCACCTGAAACATGCTGTCCTGGCAGATCAGGTGATCATCATCCAGCCACACGGATTCTTCCGGCGAGGCCTGGATACCGTGATTGAGATAGATGCTGGCGTAGTCTGCCGCCAACTCATCCAGATCATTCTTTCCAGGATGCTCAGACAGGGCGGCCAGGGCCTGACTCATGAGCTGCTGGGCCTGGCGTCCTTTTTCACTGGTCAAATGCAGACCGAGATCCCCAGGGAAATCGAGTTGGCGCAGTGCCTCCAGCATCGCGGCATCAGGCTCGCGGTCGTGCAGCGCCGCCAGCAGCTCCAGGTCCTCCGCCACATGCTCCCGGAACAGGCGCAGGGTTTCTGCCTGTCGTGGCGTCATTTGACTTTCCCCTTGCTGTGCGCCACAAAGCCGATGGAGGGCTTGGTCAGTTCGATGTTGGCCATGTTCTTCACCTGACGGGAAACCTTGTCGGCCTTGCCGATGGCCACGGTATCCAGGCTGCCATCCCATATCTTTTCGATGGGGCCGATGTCCAGCACCCGCATCATGCAGGCCATGACGCAGTAGGGTTTGCGCCCTGCCTCGATTTCGTCCACGCACATATTGCATTTCTTGACGATCTTTTCGACGGGGTCGAACTGGGGTGCGCCAAAGGGGCAGGCAGCTTCGCAACGCCGGCAACCGATACACAGGGTGGAATCGATATCCACGATGCCATCTTTTTTGCGCTTGAAGATGGCGCCCGTGGGACAGGTAGGCAAACAGGCCGGTTCCGCACAATGGTTGCAGCTCATGTTCACCTTGTAGGCGAATACCTCGGGATAGCTGCCACCCTCGATATACTGTACCCGGCGGAACCGTGGCCCCGGAGGCAGGCCGTTCTTGTCCTTGCAAGCCATCTCGCAGGCCCGGCAGCCAATGCAGTCCACGTTGTTGTGGATGAAGCCCAACTGCATGTCGGGCTTGACCGGGGTATAGGTAGCGCGCTTGACACGCTTGACCGCTTCCCGGATTTTTTTCACGTCTTTCTTTTCAGTAGCCATGTTCTTGTCCTCCGGGCTCAGTCGTCACGTCTGAAGACATGGGCGCGGGATGTTGCCAGCTTGTCCCATCCAGGCCGATGTTCCAGGTCTGTTTTACGGATGTTGCACAGCACGGTGTTGTAGGCAAATGCGCCGGCCGGGCTGGGTTCGTCCAAAGTCAGGAAATCCGGGTTGCCGGCACGGTCCACGCCGTTTTCATCCAGATCCATCCACACGCCTTCGTGCAATACCAGCACGCCGGGCATGCAGCGTTCCGTGACATACACGGGAACCACCACTTTGCCCCGGTCATTCCACAGTTCCACGATATCGCCCATTCTTATGCCCAGCTTCTTCGCGTCGGCCGCGTTGATGGTGACTTCCTGCTCATAAGTCTCGCGCAGCCAGGAGCAGTTGTTGAAGATGGAGTGGGTACGCCAACGGGGGTGGGGTGATATGAGATGGAAGGGATACTTCTTGGTCTTGGGGCTGTTCAAAGACTCCCAGGGCTCGATCCACTTGGGAATGGACGGAATATGATAGCCGTACTTGGTCTTGGTCCAGTCCTCGATGTTGGCCAGTTCTGAACTGAGTATCTCGATCTTGCCCGTGGGGGTGGGGAAGGGCACCCCTTTTTCGATCTGATCCTGGAAGGCCACATGGGGCCGCTCCAGTTTGAACTTGTACACCCCACGTTTCTTGAACTCGTCCCAGCTCATGTCCACATGCTGATGGTGCATGACCTTGCCTTCCCACCATTCCCGCAGATAGGCTTCATCCACATCGTCATTGTAGTTGAAGTAATTGCGCGTGGCCTTGGGGTTGAATGCCTTGCCAAACACGTCTCCGCCGATGCGATAGGCCAGCTCGGTGAAAATCTGGAAGTCGGTCTTGGATTCACCCATGGGCTCGATGACCTTGGGACGGTGAATATAGTAGTGCCCCTTGTACCAGGGCAGAGCCACGTCATGGCGTTCGAAGTGGGTAGCCACGGGCAGCAGCACGTCCGCCCACAGGCCGGAAGGCGTAATAGTGGAATCCATGCACACCACCAGTTCCAGCTTTTTGACGGCTTGGATCTCTTTGTTGATATTGGTGAGCTGGTTGAACCAGTCGGATCCCTGCCAGAAAATACCCTTGATGTTGGGTATCTGGCCATCGGTGTTGTCCTGGCGGGGCCAAAGTCCGATCTCCTCACGTTTCACATTAGGGTAATTGAGCACACAGTGCGCCCAGCGGTCTGATTTGATGGATTGAAACCAGATGTTTGAGTAATTGTCATAAGGGTAGGCCACGGCTTCGGCATGCCAGCCCTTGCCCACGCCTTCGGCGCAACCACCCAGCTTGCCGATATTGCCTGTCATGGCCTGCAGTGCCGCCGCCATGCGGCTGTACTGTTCGCCGTAGGCGTTGCGCCCAGGCGCCCAGGAGGCCTTGAGTGCAGCGGGCTTGGTCTTGGCGTACATGTCCGCCAGTTTCTTGATGTCCTTGGCCGGTACGCCACAAATCTTGGATGCCCATTCAGGAGTTTTGGGCTGGCCGTCGTATTTGCCGAGAATATAGTCCTTGAAGTTTTCCTTGCCATTGACCGATTGAGGCGACCACTCCGGCATGGTGCCTTCATCCATGCCCATGCAGAACTTGTCGATGAACTCCTGATCCTGCAAGTTGTTGGTAAAGATGTAATGCGCCATGCCCGCCATCATGGCAGCATCCGTATTGGGCTTGATGGGAATCCACCAGGCATCATAAGCTGCTGCAGAGTCCGTGTACTGGGGATCCACCAGCACGAACTTGCACCCCCGCTGCTTGGCCATGCGCAAATACATGAAGGTGTTTCCGCCATGGAAAGTATAGGCGGGGTTCCAGCCCCACATGATCA
>JALVNE010000131.1 GCA_027026755.1 Sedimenticola sp.
TCAGGGTCTTGTCGATGCGCTTGCCCAGGCCCGTGAGCACCTTGCCGGGACCAGGCTCCAGGAACAGCTCGGCTCCCCGCCCCTTCATGGCCTGGATGGTTTCCACCCAGCGCACGGGTTGATAGAGCTGCTTCACCAGCTTGTCCCGAATGGCATCGGCATCCGCTGCCTCGGCCACGTCCACGTTGTGCAACACGGGGATTTCGGGCACCCGCACCTCGATGTCCGCGAGCATGGCCGCCAGCTCGTCGGCGGCAGGTTTCATCAGGGCGCAATGAGAAGGCACGCTCACCGGCAATAACAGCGCCCGCTTGGCGCCTGCGTCCTTGGCCAGGGCTATGGCTCTTTCGATGGCTGTCCTGTCACCGGCAATGACCACCTGACCGGGAGAGTTGAAGTTCACTGCTTCAGCCACTTCTCCCTGGGCTGCCTGGGCGCACAGTTCCCTGACGGCGTCATCATCCAGTCCCAGGATGGCGGCCATGGCGCCCTTGCCTGCCGGCACCGCCTGCTGCATGAAACGTCCGCGGGCCGCCACCAGTCTGACGGCATCGGCAAAATCCAGGGCGCCGGCCGCGGCCAAGGCACTGTATTCCCCCAGGCTGTGACCTGCCATGATCTCACCGGCGGGACCACCCTGTTCCCGCCACAGGCGGTACACGGCAATGCCGGCGGCGAGCATGGCCGGCTGGGTGTTTTCTGTCTGGTTCAGGGCCTCGGCCGGGCCTTCACTGGCCAAGTTCCACAGATCCCTGCCCAGGGCATCGGAGCCCTCTTCGAAGGTTTCGCGAACCAGAGGATATTGCTCGGCCAGGGACCCCAGCATGCCCACGCTCTGGGAACCTTGTCCGGGAAAAATGATACCTGTGTGTTTGCTCATCGAGATACGGAAAATCAGTACTTGAGAAGAATGGAACCCCAGGTGAAGCCGCCGCCAAAGGCTTCCAGCAGCAGCGTCTCGTTCCGCCTGATGCGGCCGTCACGTACGGCAACGTCCAATGCCAGGGGCACAGAAGCGGCAGACGTATTGCCGTGTTCATCCACAGTGACCACCACATTGTCCATGTCCATGGACAGCTTGCGCGCCGTGGCTTTGATGATGCGGATATTGGCCTGATGAGGCACCAGCCAGTCGATATCGGTCTTTTTCATGTCGTTGGCCGCCAGGGTTTCGTCCACGATACGCCCCAGGGTGTTGACAGCCATCTTGAATACTTCGTTGCCCTTCATCTGCATGAAATGGGGATCGGCGCCTGATTCCACTTCCACATCGAAGCCCCGGGATACGCCGCCCGGCACATGCAGCAATTCCTCGTAGGCGCCATCCGCGTGCAGGTGGGTGGAC
This sequence comes from Sedimenticola sp., assembly GCA_027026755.1. GTDB lineage: Bacteria > Pseudomonadota > Gammaproteobacteria > Chromatiales > Chromatiaceae > Thiolapillus. The sequence continues at coordinate 1,346 of JALVNE010000131.1, forward strand.
AGGATGCCGGGCTCCTGAGAAGCCTCCAGCACCGTGGCGCCAGCGCCATCACCGAACAGGATGCAGGTGCTGCGATCCGTCCAGTCCACGATACGCGACAGGGTTTCCGCGCCAACGACCAGAGCGGTGCGGGCCGCGCCGGTCTTGATGAACTTGTCCGCTACGCCCATGGCATAGACGAAGCCCGTGCACACGGCCTGGATGTCAAAAGCCGCGCAGCCATGATTGCCCAGGCGTTGTTGCAACAGGCAGGCGGTGCTGGGAAAGATCTTGTCCGGCGTGGTGGTGGCAACGATGATCAGGTCCAGGTCCTCCGCCGTTTTTCCCGCCGCCTCCAGGGCGCGACGCGCGGCCTGCTCCGCCAGATCACAGGTCGTCTGGTCATCTGCAGCAATATGACGTTTCCTGATGCCCGTGCGTTCCTGGATCCACTGGTCGGAGGTTTCCACCATCTTTTCCAGATCCTGGTTGCTGAGCACTTTCTCTGGCAGATAGCTGCCGGTCCCCGTGATTCTTGAATAGATGCTCATGCCGGCTTCCTCAGGGCTTCCAGGTGGCGGGTGACGCCATCTTTGATACGCGCGGCAATGTCCGCCTGCACCGTCCTCGCGGCGATGTCTATGGCGTGAGCATAACCCAGGGCATCGGTGCCACCATGGCTTTTGACCACCACGCCACGCAAGCCAAGCAGGCTGGCGCCATTGTAGCGGCGCGGGTCGATGCGCCGGCTCAGGCCCTTGAGCACAGGCAGGGCGAACAGGGCGGAGAGCCTGGTGAGAATGTTTTTGCTGAACCCTTCCTTGAGGTTGCCGCGGATCATCTTGGCCACGCCTTCGCTGGTTTTCAAGGCGACATTGCCGATGAAGCCGTCCGTGACCACGATATCCACCTCCTGGTTGAGATAGATATCGTCACCTTCCACATAACCGATATAATTCAGGGAAGCATGGCGCAGCAGTTCATGGGCGCCCTTCACCTGCTCGTTACCCTTGATCTCTTCCTGACCGATGTTCAGCAGGCCCACCTGGGGGCTGGCGATATCGTCCACCACGCTCACCAGTTCCGAACCCATGACGGCGAACTGGAACAGATGCTCGGCGGTACAGTCCACGTTGGCCCCCAGGTCCAGCATCCAGGTACGGCCATTCACCGCCGGCAGGGCAGTGATGATGGCGGGCCGGTCCACGTTGGGTAGCATCTTCAGCACGAAACGGGCGGTGGCCATGAGGGCGCCGGTATTGCCCGCACTCACGCAGGCATCGGCCTCGCCGGACTTCACCAGGTTCAGGGCCACGCGCATGGAGGAATCCTTCTTCTTGCGCAAGGCCTGGGAAGGCAATTCATCCATGCCGACTTCCTGGGAAGCCGGATGTATGCTCAGGCCATCAGGCAGGCCATCAGGCAGTTGCCCGCGTATGGCCTCTTCCCGGCCGACCAGGATCAATGCCTGATCGGGATGTTCCCTGACATAGTTCAGGGCAGCCGGCACCACGACGGATACGCCGTGATCGCCGCCCATGGCATCCAGGGCTATGGTGATTTTCCTGGTCACAAAAGAAACTCCGGAAGTTCTCAGCAAACGACCGGAGTCCGTTTCCCGCTGACTGGATGCATCTTCAGTCGTTGACTACCTTGCGACCGCGATAGAAACCATCCGGGCTTACGTGGTGACGCAGATGGGTTTCACCAGAGGTGGGATCGATGGACAGAGTCTCGGGCTTGAGGGCGTCGTGTGAACGGCGCATGCCTCGCCTGGACGGGGTTTTACGGCTTTTCTGTACGGCCATGGGGCTGTCTCCTGCAATTACGTATGGTTTCAACCTTCCTTGAGTGTGGCAAGGATGGCAAAAGGGTTATCCTGTTGTTTGTCTGCCGGCTTCACGCTGTCCAGCTCCCCAGGATGCGCACAGTCATCATGGGCATGCCGGGGTGAGGCGGGAATCGCCAGCAACAACTCATCTTCAATCAGCGCAGCTATATCCAGGTACTCTTCCGGCGCCAGCATGAGCGGATCCAGCTCATTGGGCAACTGCTCCGCTTCCAGGGGGCCGTTCACCAGCGCCATGGGCGTTTCCGTGTCCACTTCCAGCGTCATGTTGTCCAGGCAACGCTGGCATTCGAGCACCAGCCTCGCCTGCACCTTCAGGTTCACCGTGGAACGGCGATCCCAGTCCCGGCCGAAACGCACGGTATAGGCCACCTCATGACCGGCATCCTGCAACAAAACAGCAAGACGGGGCAATGCATGCAGCGGCATGCGGCCGGAAAGGGCTTGCCCCTGCTCAGCAAGACGCCACGGATCGACGCGATCAGGAATACGCTGCGACATAAGCGGCGTATGATATTGAAAAGTGCCTGTCAGGTCAAAGGATTTTCCCCTGACCTGCCTGCCACTTACGCGGCCTTTCCGGTCATTTCGTCCAGCAGGTCCTCATCCTTGTGCTTGTGGCAGCCAGCGTCAGAATTACGGCCCCGCTCTACCAGGTCGGCAAGGGTGATTTCTTCCAAAAAATCATAAATCTGCCTGCTCAAATCGTCCCACAGGCTGTGGGTGAGACAGCGCTGACCACCGCGGCAGTCCTGCTTGCCCTGGCAACGGGTGAACTCCACCCACTCGTCAACGGCACAGATGATGTTGGCAATGGATATCTCATCCGCCTCGCGCCCGAGGAAGTAGCCTCCACCGGGACCACGCACGCCGCGGACCAGTTTCTTGGCGCGCAGCGCAGCAAACAACTGTTCCAGGTAAGACAGGGAAATGCCCTGGTTCTCGGAGATGTCGGCAAGGGTGACAGGGCCGTCCTGACCGTTCAGGGCCAGATCCAGCATGGCGGTGACCGCATAGCGGCCTTTGGTCGAAAGTCTCATGTTCTCAATTCCTCTTTACAAATGTTCTTCCCATAAGGCTTCGGATTGGCCCCTCAGGGGCCGAATCAGCACCTCTTATTGCGGGTAATTATAACTTAGTAAATTACTAGGGAATTAAGAATAGCATTAACCATGCTTTTTGGTCAAGAATTCCTGGAGGGATTCGAAACGGTGCCCCTGGCCCACGCAAAAGGCCAGCCACTTGGAAAGAAATACATTGACCTTCCATTTGTTGAACAGGCTGGGGTGATGGTAGCTCGGCTCCACAGGCAGCACATGTTGTTTCAGACTGACCACCTCGATCTGGCGGGCGTCATGGTAAACGCGAAGAACGGCGTCCGGGTCGGCCCGCTGGCCGTCCCTGTGCGAGAAAAAATAGGTGATGTGCACCATGGTAGTGTACGGCGTCTGCTCCAGGACCTCCAGATAGAGATCCATGTGCCCCGGGCGGCAGGAAGCAAACCGTCCTTTCAGCTCCCTCAGGTCGGGCGCCAGCTCGAGGAGGATGGCGTAGTTCTCCTCGCACAAATCCAGCAGGCCACCCACCGTGGGTGAGCGGTCCAGCAGTTTTTCGACTTGTGAGATCCAGGGGTATTGCATACATGTAACCGAAGGGGTCGGAGTCAAATTCCACCTTGCCCGCTAAAGGGTACGGAATCTGCCTGTTCCAGGCTATCGTATATTCCCGGCTTCTTCCCATTTGACTCCGACCCCGGGCAGTTCCGTACATCCTGTACATGCGCCGCTCCTGCGCTTGACCTCCATGGATGGAGGAAATGCTGGAACCGTCAGGAACGGTTCCAGTGCCCTGCGCCCGCGGCATACGACCGCCATGGATAACGGAAGTGCAGATCACGCAGGGAGCAGTTATCTGCCCGTACATCCTGTACATAAAAAAACCGGAAGCAGACGCCTCCGGTTACGCTGGAATCCAGTTACAAGCCGATCAGGCGTCGGCGTTGCCTCCCTGGGCTTCGGCGATCTGCCTGCGCACGTCATCCATGTCCAGGCTTGCCGCCTGCTCCACCAGTTGACGGAAGGCGCTCTCGGGCAGCGCGCCAGCTTCGCTGTAGATGATGATTTGGTCACGGAAGATCATCAATGTGGGAATGGAGCGAATCTGGAAATGCGCTGCAATTTCCTGCTCTTCTTCGGTGTTGA
>JALVNE010000132.1 GCA_027026755.1 Sedimenticola sp.
ATGATGTATCGACAGAAACGCCGGAAGGCCGGAGAAGGCTGCGCCGGGTCGCCAAAGTCTGCCAGGACTATGGTCAGCGCGTGCAAAAATCCGTCTTCGAATGCAAAGTGGATGCCGCCACCTATGAACTGCTGGAAGAAGCCCTGCTGGCTGAAATCGACGAAAGTGAAGACAACCTCAGACTTTACCGCCTCACCGAACCGCTTGGGAAAAACATCAAGGAATTTGGTGCATTCAAGGCGACCGACTTCGATGCACCTTTGATCGTCTGAAACGCGAACCTGGAGTGATGGAAAAAACATGGTCGTTTCGCGAAATCAATATCCCGTTGAACCGGCAGTGGTTTTTGCTGGTATCGACGCAACCCAAGACGTCCTGCCAAGCTCGAATTTGACCGGTTCGCGCTTTTCTTGTGACAACCAACCTAATATCATGGACTTGCCTCACGGCTGTTCTCCCGCCTGAACAAGGCGGGAGCGGATTGAAACCATACTTTGTCTGCTACGTGCGGATCAGATGTTGGCGTTCTCCCGCCTGAACAAGGCGGGAGCGGATTGAAACCGGCTGGCAACACCCGAGGATGGGTATGGCGCGCGTTCTCCCGCCTGAACAAGGCGGGAGCGGATTGAAACTAGCACATGCTTGTGCTGCTTGTTGAACGCTTCGGCCGTTCTCCCGCCTGAACAAGGCGGGAGCGGATTGAAACGATGCGGTGGTATTTGAGGCCGGTGCGGGCGCCGGGTTCTCCCGCCTGAACAAGGCGGGAGCGGATTGAAACTGGTCGGTGTAGCTGGGCTTGCCCACCTCCAGGGCCGTTCTCCCGCCTGAACAAGGCGGGAGCGGATTGAAACAGCCGCATCATGTCCGCGTCCAGAGGGGCTGGATGTTCTCCCGCCTGAACAAGGCGGGAGCGGATTGAAACCAGAAAATTACTGCCGGTCGCACTCGCCGTATCCGTTCTCCCGCCTGAACAAGGCGGGAGCGGATTGAAACTCGTTCAAATTCACGGAGTACAACTGATGGCTGATGTTCTCCCGCCTGAACAAGGCGGGAGCGGATTGAAACCGGCGTGGTGGTACAGGACGCCACTAACACAACGGTTCTCCCGCCTGAACAAGGCGGGAGCGGATTGAAACTGGTCAAATGTCTGATATGGCGGTATTGGCCGGGTTCTCCCGCCTGAACAAGGCGGGAGCGGATTGAAACGAGGCGATAACCACTATCGGCACGCTGGGTATGTCCGTTCTCCCGCCTGAACAAGGCGGGAGCGGATTGAAACCCTATACCGCCACCGAGATGACTGGCGGAACCAAGTTCTCCCGCCTGAACAAGGCGGGAGCGGATTGAAACAACAAACCTGAACGATGCGACGGGGTAATGGGTGGTTCTCCCGCCTGAACAAGGCGGGAGCGGATTGAAACCTCATCGAACTTGCGGTGAGCTACGTCAAATCCAGTTCTCCCGCCTGAACAAGGCGGGAGCGGATTGAAACATTCCCGGCGCTCAGGGGCTCCAGCAGGCTGTAGGTTCTCCCGCCTGAACAAGGCGGGAGCGGATTGAAACGATCCGATCCCTACGGGATGCCATGGGCGCCGATAGTTCTCCCGCCTGAACAAGGCGGGAGCGGATTGAAACCTCATCTGTCGCACCCACCAGGTTCCGCAGACTCGGTTCTCCCGCCTGAACAAGGCGGGAGCGGATTGAAACGTTGCCAATACGCGGGGCTCTGCCGGGATACGGATGTTCTCCCGCCTGAACAAGGCGGGAGCGGATTGAAACGAGTATGCCGGCGGGCAGGTGGTGCGATTGCAGAGTTCTCCCGCCTGAACAAGGCGGGAGCGGATTGAAACATGTGATGGTCAATCATAGGCCCCGGCTCATCATGTTCTCCCGCCTGAACAAGGCGGGAGCGGATTGAAACTGGTCACCCCGCTGGGCAACCGCACAGCCGCCATTGTTCTCCCGCCTGAACAAGGCGGGAGCGGATTGAAACGCTGATGGGCATGAACAGGCCCATGAACTTGAAGGTTCTCCCGCCTGAACAAGGCGGGAGCGGATTGAAACATCGGGCGACCAGTTGAGCAGCCGCGCCTGGATTGTTCTCCCGCCTGAACAAGGCGGGAGCGGATTGAAACCAGCAGTTCAGCCATCTCCGGAGCGGCGGCCATGGTTCTCCCGCCTGAACAAGGCGGGAGCGGATTGAAACCGGCACTTCGGCACCCACACGGGAAAACATCAGTGTTCTCCCGCCTGAACAAGGCGGGAGCGGATTGAAACCGCGATGCCAGTGACGGCTACCTCCACATCACCCAGGTTCTCCCGCCTGAACAAGGCGGGAGCGGATTGAAACTGCCGTAACCGGGCATAACGGCAGCGGCACACCGCGTTCTCCCGCCTGAACAAGGCGGGAGCGGATTGAAACAGCAAATCGGCGTCGGCAGACCCAGCCGGCGGGTTCGTTCTCCCGCCTGAACAAGGCGGGAGCGGATTGAAACAGCCACCTCATGGGCGTGGTTCGCATCCTGCGCGGTTCTCCCGCCTGAACAAGGCGGGAGCGGATTGAAACTGTGGTTGATGCGGCTGGAGCGACATCCACTGGTGTTCTCCCGCCTGAACAAGGCGGGAGCGGATTGAAACCTGGTAGATTAAAAATGGAATTATGGAAAGATGAGTTCTCCCGCCTGAACAAGGCGGGAGCGGATTGAAACCCAGTGCATCAGTTCCACGTCATACGGTCTCAACATTCTCCCGCCTGAACAAGGCGGGAGCGGATTGAAACTTGTAACTGGTGCGCCGGGTAGCGGTAAAACACTCGTTCTCCCGCCTGAACAAGGCGGGAGCGGATTGAAACCCAGTGCATCAGTTCCACGTCATACGGTCTCAACCGTTCTCCCGCCTGAACAAGGCGGGAGCGGATTGAAACCATCAGCCTTGGGGTGTCCACCGAGGCGCTGAGGTTCTCCCGCCTGAACAAGGCGGGAGCGGATTGAAACGCATCACGGCAACAAGCGGCGGACGTGACAATGAGGTTCTCCCGCCTGAACAAGGCGGGAGCGGATTGAAACGTCCAGCAGAAAACCGGCAAGCGACTGCTGGTGCGTTCTCCCGCCTGAACAAGGCGGGAGCGGATTGAAACAGCCATTGCTTGCGCTTTGTGGTTCGCACCAAGCGTTCTCCCGCCTGAACAAGGCGGGTGCGTATTCCATCGAAGATGACCGCCGATTCCACTGATCGTGACCGCTGCGCTCACCGGTCCGTCACTGGAGTGGGTTTTCTACGCCGAGCGGTCACGATCCGTCAAGCTCGCGGCCAGTTTCCGCATCGATTCGCCCCGTAGTTCGAGACGGTGCGCCCCGTGCAGCAGCCGGTCGAGAATGGCGTCGGCCAGGGTTGCTTCCCCGATGTACTCGTGCCAGTGTTCGATTGGCAGCTGACTGGCGATCAGGGTAGATCGCCGGCCATGCCGGTCCTCGATGACCTCCATCAGATCCTGCCGCTGGGCGGCGGTGATCTTCTGGATGCCCCAGTCGTCGAGGATCAGCAGGTCCATTTTGAGCAGCTGGTTCATCAGGCGTGGCCAGGAGCCGTCCCCGTGCGCGATGCGCAGCTGCTCGAACAGGGTGGGCAGGCGCAAGTAGCGCACCGACAGCCCCTGGCGACAGGCCTGGTTGCCCAGGGCACAGGCCAGCCAGGTCTTGCCGCAGCCGGTGGGGCCGGTGATACACAGGTTCAGTGCCTGGCGGATCCAGTCACAACCCGCCAGTGCCGCCATGCGGGACTTTTCCAGGCCCCGGGGGTGGCGGTAGTCGATGTCCTCGACACAGGCGTTGACGCGCAGGTCCAGGACCTGGCCGACCGGGGCATGGGGGACATTGTAGAAGCGCCCGTCCACCTCGACGTGGTAGTCGATGCCGGGCTTGGCATGACGCCACTCGGCATATTCATAGTCCTTGGCCGGCAGCACGGCGGTGCCGTAGTGGGCCGCCAGCTCCGCGTAGGTGGCGTTGATCTTCGGCGCATAGCGCGAGGCCCGGGTGACCGCGGCTTTGAGGTTGTCCGGCACCAGCAGCGCCGGCACCCCGCCGAAGAAGCGCAGCATGCGCTGATGCGAGGCGATCCAGTCGGGCAGCGACTGGGTCCAGGTGGCCTCGGCATAGGTGTAGCTGGAGGCGCCGAGTACCCCGACGAAGATCTGAGCGGAACGGATCTCGCCGGTGTGACGGTCGACCACCCCAACGGTGGGACCGCAGTAGTCGATGAAGGCCTTCTCGCCGGCCAGATGCTGTTGGCGCATGCTGCGCTTCTGTCTTGCCCGCCACTGGCGGTACAGCTCACAGAAACGGCTGTAGCGATAGGCCCGGCCCTCGTGTCGGGCGGCATACTCGGCCCATAGCAGTTGCAGGGTCCCCCCCTTGCGCTTGAGTTCCTGGTGGTAATAGGTGGGTGTCTGCTATCCCCGGTGTCAATGAGTGGGTGTCCAATTATCCGGTGTCCAATTATCCTCAATTATCCTATTATCCTTATCCCCGTGGGTAATCCTCCCCGAGCTGGATCAGTCCTTCGAACTCTGAGGGTCAAGCGCTTTCACACGATCTTGATGGCCATGTCCTCCAGGGTGTTGGCGGTCACTTGGATGCGTTTGGCGATTTCCCTGAGCTGAGAAAGAATGTCCTTGTGCCGGATGATGTGCCGGCAGTCTTCCTGTTCCAGGAGTCTTGCGGTGGTAACGGCACAGGCTTCCACCACCTGGTCGTATTCAAGATGAATCTGGCTGATGGGTTCGGCGATCAGGGGCAGCTTTCGCCCTTCCAGCGCGCCGATGCCTTGTTCCAGGGCGGCACTCATGTCCAGCAGCTGCTTCAGGATGGGTTGGTAGTCGCCGAGACCATGAATGTGATAGATGCGCGTCTCAAGAAGAAAATGCTTCACGCTGAGTATCAGCCAGTCTAGCTGGGTGATCATGCGGTAGATGGATTCCTTGTCGTAAGGTGTGATGAACACGTCCAGCAGTTCCGACATGTTGCGGCTTTTCAGTTCCTGAGCCCTGCGGGTGATGTCGTCTATGCTTTCCTGGGAGATGCCGTGATCATTCTCCCCAGCCTCATACAAAGTTTTCACCACGGAGTGCCCCAGCCTTGCCTGATCGAGCAAGAAGGCGTTGAAGTCGATTTCCTTGGGAAGCAGATATTTCTTGATGAAGCTCATGATGGACTCCAGAGCGCCGTGAACAGAAAACAATACAGGGCGCCCAGCAGCATGGATACAGGGATATTGAGCCACCAGCCGGCCATGATATCTGCCGCCTTTCGCCAGCGCACATGCTGGGGCTTTTCCGCCGCGCCGTTGCCCAGCAGGGTGGCGGTGACCACCTGGGTTGTCGAGGTGGGTGCGCCTATGGCCGTGGCCAGGCTGTTGACCAGGGCGGAGCCCAGCTGGTTGGCCACGGCATGGATGGTGCGCAGCCGGTACAGGCCGAATCCCAGGGTCTTGATGATATTCCAGCCGCCAAACATGGTGCCCAGGGTAATGGAGGTGGCGCATAGAAGAACAGCCCAGTCCGGCACGCTGAAAGTGGTTGTATGACCGCTGGCAAGGAGCATCATGCCAATGATGGCCATGCCTTTCTGGGCATCGTTGGCACCGTGGGAGAAGCCCAGCCAGGCGACGCTGAAATACTGGGTGGCAATGAACAGGGGCCTGATCCGGGTGTTGAAACGGCGGAATACCAGGAAGATGAGTTTCATGATCAGATAGCCCATGATGAAACCAAAGAGGGGAGAAACCAGCAATCCCGCGCAGACTTTCATGACGCCCTCCAGTTGAAGGTTCCGCAGCGCTTCCCAGCCCCAGTTGATATGGCTGGCGCCGGCGGCGTAGAGTCCGGCGCCGGTCAGACCGCCGGCCAGGGAGTTGGATGAGGAGGATGGATAGCCGAGTTTCCAGGTGATGAGGTTGTAACTGATGGCCGCGAGCAAGGCGGCGATGACGATGGCTTCACCAAGAGAGTGAGGCAGGTCGGAAATGTCGATGAAAGTTCCCACGGTATCGGCCACTGCCAAGCCCACGGTGAAGGGGGCGATGAGGGTGAACAAACTGACCAGCGTGATGGCGGTGGAAGGACGCATGGCGCGGGAAGCAATGACCGTGGCCACCATGTCTGCGGCGTCGTGGAAGCCGTTGGTGAAATCATAGGCGGCCACGGCGATCACCACCAGTATCAGCATGATGTTCAGGCTTTCCATGACTGCAGGCTGGATTCAGGGGGTACAGGCGCTGAGGGCCGGGGCAAGCTGTTCCGGATTGCGTTTGTCAGGGGGGACATGGAACCGGAAAATGGATTCATGAGGGGCGGTCTGGTTCCAGTTGCAAGTGCTTGGTCAGGGGACAGCGGGTCTTGGTACGCATACGGATCAGAAGTTTCCACAAAAAGAATATCCACTGGCCCGGTAGTATGCCCAGCCTTACCCGCTTGCTCAAGGGAGGGTTCCATCCCCCAGCGGCGCCCGGTCAAACTGCCATCCCTGAAAGCCGCACCTTGATCCCCTGTTTGAAGCACTGAGGGCGACATATTCGATCGCCGGGTTGATAAGGGCACCTCGAAAAATTCGAGGCGCCCGCCATTTTCAATCACCTAAGTGATTGAAAATGACGCAAACCGGAAACCACGTTTTCGGTTTGCGTGGAGAAAAATAGCCTGGATGGCTATTTTTCAAGATCCCTATAATTTGTCCGGTTTGATGTTCCTACGTCCTGTTTCCTGCCAGGGTTGCCGCTCCCCAACGATAGACGACGTAGAGTACAAGCAGGGTGGTCATCAATGTCTTCCAGACATCGGCATGACCGGACACAGGCAGGAGTTCTCCCGACAGATTGGTCATGAAATGAAACAGAACAGCGCCCAGCAGGCTGCAGCGGGTGTTGTTGTAGATCCAGGTCATGAGAACGGCGGTCAATACGACATTATAGATGAAGGGAAGCAGGGCAGGTGGCTCCCCGCCGCTGGCGGTGTAAAAGTCGGCCATGTGGAACAGGGGTAGATGCCAGATGGCCCAGGCCAGACCCAGGATCAGGCTGGCGGTCAGGGCGCTCCAGTGGTGTTGCAGGGCGTCCAGGGCATATCCGCGCCAGCCGATTTCTTCCGGCAGGGGACCGAGGATGAGAATGAACAGAGCCAGACTGAGCAGATGCACTGGATGCCCGCTGACTTCCGCCAAGGACCGTAGTGATACGGCGAGGGAAGTGGCGTTGAAGCCCTGATCGATGACCAGCGCCATCAGGTTGAGTAGCGGGGGCAGACCCAGGATCACCAGCGCCCAGGGAGACCGGATGCGCTGGTATTCGATCAGTCGTCGCCATAACGCCACCAGGCCGGCCCGGCCATCACGATGCATGCTCATGATCAAACCTGCCAGGGTTGGACCCAGGCCGCCCAGGTACAGAAATACCTCGTTGGGCCAATTCCAGACACTGCCACCACGCCAGAGTGCAATGCCCCACCAGCACCAGCTCCAGCCATGGGCGATGAGAAAGAATCCGAACAGGCTGCTAAATTTGCTGTTCATGGTGGATCTTTTCGTGACCGGGCTGCTATCAGAGCCGTGGCCAGGCGGACGAGATAGGCCGACATATCGTGTTCCGCCCATTCGTTGATCTGCAGGGCAACGGCCAGGTCGTGATCCGGGTAGTACTCGAAGGCGGACTGATAGCCTGGCGCCCAGCCACGGTGCCCGTAGGCAGGGCCGAGTGAGGTATCCCGCACAGTGACGCCGAGGCCGTAGGCTACTGTGGTTCCATAGCGTGCCCGCTGAGCCGCATCCTTGGGTACCGTCGCCAGCAGTTCGTTCAGATAATCACCCGGCAGCGCCTTGCCGTGATACAGCAGCCAGGCCCAGCGGGCGAGATCGCGGGGATGGGTCACCAGTCCGCCACCGGTCCATTCCGTCGCGGGATTGAATACCAAGGCTCCCTTGTCCGTGGTCACCTTGGCGGGGAGCCCAAAGGGGGCTGGGCCACGGATATAGCCGGGTACCAGTCCCGGTAGGTGGCGACGGTCTGCCGCCGAGGTGAGCCGTAGTTGCAGGGGATCGATGAAGCGGTCGTGTAGGAGCTGGTAATAATGTTGTCCCGTTGCCCGCTCGATGATGAGCCCGGCGAGGATATAGTTGGTGTCGGAATAGGCATAGCCCTGACCCGCGGGGAACAGGGGAGGCGAATCCAACACCAGCGCGATGATCTCCGTCGGTTCAAGGGCGGCGTCGGGTCCTTCGACTGCGATTTTGCGTTTCAGGGCAGCGGCAAAGGCGGGCAGGTGGACATGGTCCGGCAGGCCGCTCTGATGACGCAGCAGCTGACGCAGGGTGATGTGAGGGCCGTTGGGAAGTCGTTTGAACCAGGGCTCATCCCCCAGCCAGTGGGCAATCGGGGCATCGAGATCCACCTGCCCGGTTAGGGCCAGAACCAGGGCGAGGGCGGCGACGAAGGATTTGCCCGTGCTGCCGGAAAGCATACGGGCATCGCTTGGCATGTCGCGATGCCGTTCTTTGTCGGCCAGGCCGATGGCAAAGCTGTGCGGTTTCCCATCGATCTGCACATAGGCGGCCGTGGCGCCGGGAAAATCGGTGCTGGTGCGGAGCCGCTGCAATGCCCTGAGAAAAGCGTCGGCTTGTGATTTGTCCTCCGCCATTGGCTGCTTTGGCTGGTCCTGTTGCGGTGTGGAAACCATCATCGGTGTGCAGGCAAAGAGTAAGGCCGTCAGCAGACACAGGCCAAGGCGGGAAATAACGATGTCCATTGCTGTAAAGGCCTGTGAGTGGTGGTGAAAACCCCAGATGATATATGCAAAATAGTCCTGACCGACCCATTTATGGGTCGTAACAGGAAGTCGACTTATGATCGTAGATCGGGCTTTGGCCTGACAATCCACCGTAAGACCTGTCAAGGTTAGACTAAATATATGAAGGGTAAACGCCCTCTCCCTTCTCCTTTGTCAATGCGCCAGTAGGGGTTGTGCATTCCACTGAAGATGAGCGTGGATCTCGAACTCGAAAAGGACTGCTTGCCACAACATAACCGCAGACCGCGTCGAACCGGACAGAAGGGCAAGAAGTAATGGAAATCAAAGTTTTCGTCCATGTGCTCAAGTCTGACCGGGGATTGCTCACCCCTTACTACGGAACCGAAAACACGGATGCGCCGGGCGCCTGCCGAGTTTCCGGATGAGGGTCTCCTTGTATTCAGTCAGTAGCATTACCCCTACATCCCGGCAGCTGGGCGCTATTGGATCTGGTGTGACATGCCATTCCTGGCCTGCTCAGTCTCCCGGTCCCGGAACCGATTTCCGGGGCCGGGATTCTCACCGACGGTGCTGTTCATTGCTGTGCAGCGATCTGCTTCTCTACTTCCAGTACCTGCCGGGTAGTGCTGAGCAGGGTGTCAGGATTGAGGCTCATGGAATCTATGCCGATCCTGACCAGGTATTCGGCCATTTCCGGGTAATCTGAGGGCGCCTGCCCGCAAAGTCCGGAATGCCGTCCGTTTCGCCGGGCGCCTTCCACAGCCATGCGTATCATGGTTTTCACTCCCTCATCCCGTTCATCAAAGTCGAAGGATATGATTTCCGAATCCCGGTCCACGCCCAGGGTGAGCTGGGTGAGGTCGTTGGAACCAATGGAAAAACCATCGAACAGTTCCGAGAACTTGTCGATGAGGATGACATTGTTTGGAATCTCGCACATTACATAGATTTCCAGGTCATCCTTGCCCCGTTCCAGTCCCTGTTCCGCCATGGCTGACAATACTCTCTTTCCTTCTTTCAGGGTACGGCAGAAGGGAATCATGAGTTTGACGTTCTTCAGCCCCATCACTTCCCGAACCCGTTTCATGGCGGCGCACTCCAGGGCAAAGCCTTCATGATAAGCCGGGTGGGTATAGCGCGCCGCACCTCGAAAGCCAATCATGGGATTGGCTTCCACAGGTTCAAAATACCGTCCCCCGAGCAGAGAAGCGTACTCGTTGGTCTTGAAATCGGACATACGCACGATTACCGGCTTGGGGTAGAAAGCCGCAGCAATGGTTCCCACGCCTTCAGACAGGCGCTGGATGAAGTAGTCGCCGCCATTGTCATAATGCTGAATCAGCGTTTCCAGCCGGATACGCTCCTCTTCATCACCAATTTTATCCGGGTGCAACAGGGCCATGGGGTGGGCCTTGATGTATTCATTGATGATGAACTCCAGTCTGGCCAGGCCCACGCCATCGTTGGGTAAGGCGCGGGTTGTAAATGCCAGATCAGGATTACCCAGATTGAGCATGATTTTGGTTTTGGGACGGGCAAGTCCGGAAAGATCAGTACGCTCGATGCTGAAGGGAATGTCTCCCTTGTACACACGGCCCTCATCGCCTCCTGCGCAGGAGACGGTCACCATTTCGCCATTGGGAATTTTTTGAGTGGCGTCGTCGCAGCCCACCACTGCCGGTATGCCGAGTTCCCGGGAGATGATGGCGGCATGACAGGTGCGTCCGCCACGGTTGGTGACGATAGCAGCGGCGATCTTCATTACGGGTTCCCAATCGGGTGTGGTGGTATCTGCCACCAGCACTTCTCCCGCCTGAAATTCGTGCAGATGGGCGACATCAGGAATATACCGTGCGTGTCCTTTGCCAATCTTGGTGCCCACCGCGTAGCCGCGGGCGAGTATCTCGCCATCACCATCCAGGTGATACTGCTCCAGCACGGTACCTGTGCGCTGTGATGCTACTGTTTCAGGCCTGGCCTGTACGATATACAGTTTTCCATCGAGGCCATCTTTCGCCCACTCCATATCCATGGGTTTGGGGTGGCCGGCCTCCTGACTGTAGTGTTGTTCGATAATCAGGGCGTATTCAGCCAGTTTCAGCACTTCAGTATCACTGACGCAATAGCGGCCGCGTTCAGCATCGGGTACCCGTTCATTGCGGGTGGTGGACTTGGTCCGGCCCTGGGCATATACCATTCTGATCCGCTTGCTGCCCAGATGACGGCGTACCACAGCACGGTAGCCCTGGTTGAACGTGGGTTTGTGCACATAGAACTCATCAGGCTCTACGTTGCCTTGAACCACGTTCTCGCCCAGTCCATAAGCGCCGGTTATGAATACCACGTCTTCAAAGCCGGTTTCAGTATCCAGGGAAAACATGACACCGCTGGCGGCCAGATCGGAACGCACCATCTTCATCACAGCAATGGATAACGCCACCTTGAAATGATCGAAACCCTGGTCGATACGGTAGTGTATGGCCCTGTCCGTGAACAGGCTGGCAAAGCAGCGGCGGCAGGCATCCAGAAGAGAAGCTTCGCCACTGATATTCAAATAGGTATCCTGCTGCCCGGCAAATGAAGCCGTGGGCAGATCTTCTGCTGTGGCAGAAGAACGGACGGCCACCGTCAGGTCGTTGCCATATTCGGCAGTCAGCCTGGCATAAGCCTGGAGTATTGCTGCTTCCAGATCTTCAGGCAGCCCTGCGCCATAGACGATTTCCCGGGCGCGTGCGCCGCGTTGTGCAAGATCGTCCACGTCTTCAGGATCGAGTTCATCCAGAACCTGATGCAGTTCATCCCAGGCGTTTGCCTGATTCAGCATATAGCGGTAGGCCTCCGCCGTGATGGCAAAGCCGTTGGGAATGAGAATCCCCTTGGGTGTGAGCTGCTGGTACATCTCACCCAGGGAGGCATTTTTACCGCCTACCAGGGGGACATCGTCGATGCCCAGCTCTTCGAACCAGCGGATCAGATTGTGTTTGTCAGGCATCGTCGTTTTCCATGGTTGGTTCATATTTGCCTTGTCGTGCCAGGCTGTTGAGACGTGCGCGCTTGAGCAATTCCTGCTGTGCCTGTTGCCGGTTTTCAGGCTTTCCGGACCAGGCATGCAAGGCAGGTTGCTGCAATGCTCTGCCGTAGGAGATGCTCAACTGCCAGGGAGCGTTTCCCCTGAGTTGGTTGATAGCGTTGAGATTGGCTGTGGCTTCCTCAGGCCCCTGTCCTCCGGAAAGGAAGTTGATGCTGGGTACCGCAGCGGGTACCGTGCGTTTCAGCGTGCGTAAAGTGGCTTCCGCGACTTCCTGGGGGTCGGCTGTACGGCAGTCTTTGCCGGGTAATACCATGTTGGGCTTCAGAATCATGTATTCAAGGCTGACGCCATGCAGGTGCAGGGCATGAAACACAGCATGCAGCACATGTTCTGTTACGCTGGCACAGCGATCGATATCATGATCGCCGTCCATGAGCACTTCAGGTTCAACGATGGGCACCATGCTTTTTTCCTGGCATGCGGCAGCATACCGCGCCAGCATTTCGGCATTGGCATGCCGCCCCAGATGTGTCGGGTTGTGGTGGGAGATTGGATAGACTTCACGCCACTTGGCAAAACGTGCGCCCTGCTGTTTGTATTGCTCCAGGCGGTCTCCAAGACCATCCAGCCCATAGGTGATCAGGTCTCCCGGAGCGCCGGGCAGAGGACCTTTTCCCTTGTCGACCTTTACACCGGGAACGATTTTCTGAGACCAGGCGGCTTCTGGCAGGGGGATACCCCTGTCATCCTGCTGTGTCAGGGTTTCCTCGAAAAGAATGACGCCGGAAATGTATTTGCCCAGATCGGGTGTGTCCAGCAATAGTGCACGGTAGGCACGACGATTTTCTTCGCTGGGTTCCACATTGATGGCTGCAAAACGTTTGCTGATGGTTGGCAGGCTTTCATCGGCTGCCAGTATGCCCCGATGATCGTCCACCATGTCAGAGATGGTTTGTTGCAGTTCGCTGCTCGTGCTCATGATGTACTCCTGAATGTCATTTGTAGTGGTTGTGCTCTTGATTCAAGCTAGTTCTGATGTTTGTCTGGAAACGCCAGATTGATCAATGCTTTTTTCATAGTTCAAAACGGTCTCCCAGCCTGGGCATGACAACCTTTGTGTGGGTGAGTAGTTTGGAGAAGGCTCGCATGCTTGGTTCTTCACCATGGACCAGGTAAGTAGTCGCCGGGTTACCGGTTTCTTTGTGCCAGGCCAGCAGTTCGGCCTGGTCGGCATGGGCGGAGAAGCCGCCAATGGTGTAGATGTCGGCGTTGACCGGGAATTCTTCGCCAAATATCCTGACTCTTTTGGCCCCGTCGATGATGCGCCGCGCCAGCGTGCCTCTGGCCGCATAGCCGACAAAGACGATGCTGTTCTTCTTGTCCCAGATATTGTGTTTCAGGTGATGACGTATCCGCCCCCCGGTACACATGCCAGAGCCAGCCATGATGATAGCGCCGCCGTCGATGTTGTTGATGGCCATGGACTCTGCCGTTTCCCGGGTGAAATGCAGCCCCGGGAGATTGAAAGGATCATTGCCATCTCTGCTGATCCGCAGTGTTTCCGTGTCGTAGCATTCCGGATGACGCCTGAATATTTCCGTGGCGGATATGGCCATGGGTGAATCCAGGAATACGTTGATATAGTGGTGGATCTTTCTGTTCTCAAGGCCTTCGCGCAGGTAGTAGAGTATTTCCTGGGCGCGTTCCAGGGCGAAAGTGGGAATGACCACCTTACCGCCACGGCTGACCGTGGTATTGACAGCGTCGTACAGTTCCTCGATGGAGGGTTCCAGTTGCTTGTGCCGCCGGTCACCATAGGTGGTCTCCATGACCACAGTATCGACATCCGGTGGTGTTGCCGGTGCGCGCAGGATGGCGCGGTTGCCGCTGTTGCCCAGGTCGCCGGAGAAAAGAATACGATGATGTTTTCCATTTTCCTTCAGTTCCAACAGTATGCTGGCAGAACCGAGGATATGTCCGGCATCCAGGAAAGTGGCGCGGATACCTGGCGCCACTTCCAGGGGATGACCATAGGATACCTGGCGTCCCACGTAGTCGAGGCTGTTGAGGGCGTCCAGCGTCGTATAAAGGGGTTCTATTTCAGCATGAGATTTCCCCAAATGCCGCTTGGCCTTGCGAGCCTGATAACGTGCTTCCTCCTCCTGAAGCCCCGCCGCATCGAGCATGACCAGCCGTGCCAGTTCCCAAGAAGCCGATGTCGTGATGATTTCCCCCTTGAACCCGCGTTTGACGAGGAGAGGAATGCGTCCGCAATGATCCAGGTGGGCATGAGTCAGGAGCAGATAGTCGATGGATTCAGGATCGAAGCCAAAAGGTTCAGCATTTTCCTCCGCAAGTTCCCGGCCTCCCTGGTACATGCCGCAGTCAACAAGAATGCGTTTGCCAGCACAATCGATTTGATGACAGGAACCTGTGACACCCTGATCCGCGCCATGAAAAGAGATTTTCATCGTTGTTGTCCTCTGCTTGGCTAATCCGGAATGGCGATTTCATGCCTGAGTGTGGAAATGCGATCAATTCACTTGGTTAACCAATAATGGGAAATCCCCCGGCTCTGCCGGGGAGACAGTAGAAGTTTGACAGATACGGAAGTCCATCGGAACACTCCCGGTCGTGAGCCGCCAAGCACACGACACAGGAGAAACCGATGGACGAATACAAGAGTTTAAGTCACTCCAAGTGGGAGTGTAAGTATCATGTGGTGTTTATCCCGAAATGCCGGAGAAAGACGCTCTACGGTCAGTTGAGGAAGTACTTGGGAGAAGTGTTTCACCAATTAGCCGGGCAAAAAGAGAGTCGGATAGAAGAAGGGCACCTGATGGTGGATCATGTGCATATGCTGATCAGTATTCCGCCGAAGTATGCGGTTTCGCAGGTAATCGGCTACATCAAGGGAAAGAGTGCGATTCACATTGCCCGGGTATATGGAGAACGTAAGAGAAACTTTGTGGGTCAGCACTTTTGGGCTCGGGGGTATTTTGTATCGACAGTGGGCCGTGACGAAGAGCTGATACGAGACTACATCAGGCACCAGGAGCAGGAAGACAGGCGACTGGAGCAGATGGAGTTGTTGCGCTGACAGCCGCCTTTAGGCGGCCCATGAATTGCCGCTTTGAGCGGCTCACAAAACTAAAGCCCCCGGCTTTGCCGGGGGATACTTACTAGCATTTTTCAATCAGCTCAAACAGGAATACGTAGCCGCCCGCTATCTGTACTATGGGGGGACACGACAGGGCAAACCCCATTTCGCAGACCGTGGAGTCTTGCTCTATGACACCCTGGACTATCCGGTGTATTCACTAGCTGTGGAGCAGGTTAAAGCTGCGTACCGCATGGCATATTCAATTTTCGATAAGCTGGCTTATTTCATCAATGCCTATTGGCGATTGCCTGAATCCGTGACTTTACACCCATACCCGCTCGTCTATGGCGGCAATTGCCGAGGGACGTGCTCTTTCGCTTCTGTTCACCTGAACTGATACCTGCTTTCCCGCCCAAAATGCACGGCACATCCCA
>JALVNE010000133.1 GCA_027026755.1 Sedimenticola sp.
GGGACCAAACATGGACCAGCGAAAAATCAACGCACTATAGCCCGTTTAGGGTGATGAGTCAGCTGAATTGTGACTCCTACTCTGATAACTACTGATATCGATTACGGTGAGAATGAAACGATAGCTGTTACTCTGATTAAGAGAGCCATCAGGCAGTTCTGTCTGCCATTGCTCATCAATGTTATGAAGAATATACTTTCGCGTAGTATACATCTTTCTAGCTTGACATTGTGTGTATTTAGGTTGAGCCTTTAGCCACATCTTAACTTTAGCTCTACTGTAGCCACATCTTAACATTAGCTCTACTGTAGCCACTTGCCTTTGCAAGATTAACGACAGACGAAAAGCCTACAGGGTGCTTCTGATCATAATAGACTGAGCGGAGTTTCTCATCCATTTCAACTATTCCTAATATTTCTTCTTTCTTTCTTTGCATGACATTCTTCTTCTCGACCAACACTTTGTTGTTGTGAAGAGACTTCTGTGTCCCAGTGATTCATAAGACTATGCTGACGAGAGATATCTCTTGGCAGGTTCAACCATGTCAGACAGGTTTAAGATGAGGCTCCTGACGAAGATTGGTCACCCTAATGTGTGGTAGGCAGTATCTGCTGCTGCTCCTGAAACACCACTCTATCCTTCCCTTTGAGCGCATTCAGTTGGCTCGCCGATGGGTCTGCGTCTTGGGATAGTTTTGGAGAATCAAAATTATGACAGTCGTTAGTAAAGCCATAGCCCTACTATATGGCAGACCTTCAATGGTCAGGGGGTGCGAAGAATCACTGGACGCAGAACTGACTCCACTAGCGGGAGTGTAGACTCGCGAAGTGGTAGTATTGGCTCTACACAGACCCGGACGAAACTAACGGACTTCTCTTTCTTTCTCCAACATTAGAGGACTCCAGTCCAACTTCCCAGAGGTTTCTCAGTTCGCGAAGGATAAGGCACCGGATATGCTACCAGTCTCAGAGACCAAAGTAGATTCCAGCATTCTGTCAGCAGAGGTGACGCCCGATGGCTACGTAATCCACAGACAGGATAAGGCTCCTTGCCACGGGCTTGCGGTTTTCGTCAAACCAAACCTGCCATTAGTCAGGCTGACAGACTACGAACATTCCAGGCACGAGTTTCTTGCTTTTGTCGCACATCTAGAAGGCTCCACGTTGATTCTTTTCTTCATTTACAGATCGCCTTCTCCCAATTGTTATATTTTTGATGTGATCTCCGATGGGATTGACAACTTGATAACTAAATAGTCAGCAGAGATCGCAGTCTTCGGTGACTTCAACGTTCACCACACCGAGTGGCTAGTGCACTCCCGCACCACAGACACAAACGGTCAGGCCGCCGATGCATTCGCTGTTTCTCAGAACCTTCATCAGATCGTGAGTTCTCCTACCAGAGTGCCTGACCGCACAAAAGACAAAAGTTACCTGCTTGACTTGTTCCTCACCACCAATCCAGACAGTTGTCACCACACTGTTAGCTCTCCACTAGGTACTTCTGACCACTGTGTGGTGTCTGTGGCAAGTAGCACGCTGTTTTCCAGGCAATCTGCACCCTTCCATCGCACAGTGTACAACTACTCCAAAGCAGATTGGTGTGGCTTCCGCACATTCTTGTCTCAAGTTCCATGGGGCTCTGCACTCAAAGG
>JALVNE010000134.1 GCA_027026755.1 Sedimenticola sp.
TCTAACAAGTACCTTAAAGCGACCCTGCGGGGTAGGTGCGGAGTCCAAGCATTCCGGCTTCGCCATACTTCATCGCAGGTCAAGTACTTGTGCCCTTACCCGCAGGGCACTTTAGGATAGGCGTTAGCTCTCAAAAAACACATACGGAGTACGAATGAACTTCACAGATAGGATTCGACCCACAGACAAAGGCATCACGACTTATTTAGATGAGTTGGAAAACCTTGATTACCAAATCCCAACATTTCAGAGGGATGTCGTGTGGGAGAAGGAAAATGTAAAGAAATTATGGGACAGTATTTACAAATTCTATCCGCTTGGAAGCATCTTGGTTTGGAAAACCAGCATAAAACTCCAAAATCATAGAAAGATTGGTGGTCATACTATATCTGAAGGAACATTCAATCGAAGTGAATACCAATATATTTTAGATGGGCAACAACGTACAACATCACTGCTTACATCACTATATGGTGGACTGATTGAGGGAAAAGACGGATTCGACCCATCTATATACATTGATTTGTCAATCGAGGACGAATCGGAAACAGATGATGACAGTTATAAAAAAAGATTTCTGTATTGGGATGAGATTGATGATAAAGGTGGCTCTTTTTTAAGAAACACAGGAAGACAGAAAAAATTCAACTCCGGCATCATCGTAAAACTCATAGATATAAAAAATAACTTTGGTTCTGTAGAGCGTTCTTTGGTGGAAAGTGAATTCGGAGATTATAAAGATTATGACCACCCAATCAGGGAACAGCTTAGACGTCTTAAAAAAGTACTTGATAACTACAGGGTAACTACTCCCCCCTTACCCAAAAAATCCAACGAATTACCCCCGCATTTATTCCAAAAACTAAAAAAAACACTTGACAGATTTTTAAAGACAAAAAAGCAAGCCCCCAATAATCAGGTGAAAATCCCACACCACAAAGCCTGGTTTGCTCATAGAGCGCCTAACGAATAACGCTTACACGTTTTCTATTAAAGCCCCCGTCCTGAGCCAGCCTGCATCGGCTCAGAAGGTCAAAAAAACCAATGTTATAATGGGCTTACTTTAAATGGATAAGTGAGTATCTGTTGCCAAGTCTGAATAAATCATCGGTACGAAATGAAGTCAGTCAACTCAAGGCCGACTACGAACAACTCTGTGCCAATGGAAAGGTCAGTCGTGAAGTGGCCACGCTCATGAAAAGTATGTTCCTCATTATCGAATTGATACTCTCTATCTTCCTCGAACGCACCACTAAAAAAACCAGTAACAACTCGAGTATCCCGCCTTCCCAGACAGAGCCGGATCAATCGGCATTAAACCAGACGGGTAGTCACGGCAAGGGTAAATACGAAAACAATAAGCGAGCTAACAACACCCGAGTCAAAGAAAGTCTCTCACTATCGCCCGCACTTTCTTGCGATGTCTGCGGAGAAGATCTGCGGGAGGTGCCTTGTCTTCATCAAGAACGACGCACCAAAATGGATATTACCTTTGAGAAGGTCGTTGAACACGTTGATGCCGAGGTCAAGCAATGCCCGAGCTGCGATGCCACGGTAAAAGGGCCATTCCCTGCCGATCTGCACGGCCCCTTACAGTATGGGGACGGACTCAAGGCCTTTGTCATCAATTGGCTGGTGTGCCA
>JALVNE010000135.1 GCA_027026755.1 Sedimenticola sp.
GGATACCGGCCCAGTTAACCAGCTACAACTTTCAGGGCGTGCAAGGAGGTGTCTCTGCAATCATGCTCAGACTTTGAAAAGAGTTTTCGTTGATATGCCGCGCATTTCCAAATGGATACCATAAGGGGCACGCCAGAATGAGTTAATATTGCCTTCAGCATGTGGATTTTCAATTGATAATCTATTCGTAAGTTTCCCCGACTGTTCAATTAATTAGATCCGCTTGAGGCAGGGGTTATGGCCAATGAATGCAAAATTACTTAAGATTAACATGGAATATCTTGTCAGGGATAGTAGAGCCGTGACACATTATGCATAGATAGGACAATAACTAAGGGTTGATATGCACGCCGCTATGTCTTGGAGATATGCTCCATGCATGTGTCGTTGATGTGTAACCCTCTGTGATTATGTGCTTCAGTTGTATCTTTCATGCTTCATATAGAGTTCAGGATGCGAAATAATAAATTAGATGGATACTTAACGGCTATGTGGATGCTTATTGATTTCCATGGCATTTGTTCCTCGAAGTATGTTAGCTAACCTATTATTTAACTTCAGAGTAGGTAATAGTTGTAGGTGGTTGATATAGCAAAAATGGAATGCTGGATGGTAGCTGTATGGTTATGCTGAATAAATTAAATATATTGGTTATTATTTTATTGATGGTATTGGTTGGTTGTGCTTCTAATGTATATGAATATGACCCAAATGAAAAAGTAGAGCTGGGAATTATTGTCAGTAAGGAGTCCCCGAGAGATGAGGAATTGCAGCGCTTGAGGGAAAGTATAGACAATACCTCTAGATCAAATGCAATTGTCATGTATGGGTTAATGGGTTTTATGGCGTATGAAGCCGGCCTTAGTTTGCCTACTGATGTAGATGATTTTCAAACACCATATACCATATATACCGTAGTCACATCTTCAAAAACTAAATATATGGTCAAGGATAGGTATTCGGGTTTTGATGTCAATGATTGTGTCAAGATATTCATCAGTGAAGACAGAGAGAAGTATCCTATACGGATTGCTCCAGGGATCGGTTGCAGTAATTATCAATAAGCGTATTCGATATGGAATTAAGTGGCATAAGCAATAATAAATCGAAGCAGGAAGTAGGTTTTCTTCAATCTCGTATCATGGTTGTTTGCATGGCTTCATATGGTTATTCGATATTCAAAGTTCTTTCTTTGTAATACTTGATGCTATGGTCAGGTATTTTCTTGGATGAGATGCGTCTCTGTTATAGGCTGCGGATTGAGTGTTTTATAAGGCGTCTCCCCCTGAGCTGGGGGGCTACATGCCAAACCCGAACTGATCGTTGCTGGTGATGCCGCTTTCCCGCACCGGCTTCAGCGCATCGGCATAGGCGCGCAGCACCTGCAGTGACCAGAGGATGCGCTCGCGGAAGTAGCTTTCGGCGTCCTCGTCGTTGTCTGCCGGGTCGGCATTGAGCACGGATTCCACATTGCGGATGATGACTTGTTCCGGGATGTAGCAGATGCGGTTGTTCTTGTAGCTGCTCATGCGCAATTCCGCCACGGGATAGGCTCCGCCGTCCGCCGAGGATACGGTGACGATGAGGGCGGGTTTGTGGCCCACCTCGTTCTTGCCCACGATGAGAAAAAAGTTCTTCAGGCCGGCGGGTACCTGGCCATGCCATTCGGGGGAGATGATGACCAAGGCGTCGCTTTCCCGCAGGGTCTGGCGCAGGGGGGCGAGCAGGGTTTCCCATTTCTCCTCGCCTTCCCAGATGCCCTGATCCCACAGGGGCAGGGGATTGTTTTCCAGGCTGAAGATCTCTGCCTGTTCGCAGATGCCTTCCTCCAGCAGAGTCTTCTGGATGTGATCCGCGACCTTGCGGCTCTGGGAGCCCGGCCGGTGGCTGCCGCTGATGATGGTGATCTTCATGGCTGAATTCCTGTTGATGAGGGTGTCCCGTGATTATAGGCGCCGCATCCGCTGCATATTCCCCGCCCCTGACGCGGTCTATTCGGCAATTCCCAGGCAGGTGCCCACACGCAGGGCGCTCGTCACCCAGGGATGGTCTGGGGGCACCAGCTTCTTGTTGCCAGCCACTTCTTCCAGGGGCACGGGAGCAGCCTCGTCTCCCTGGGACGACACCATGACGCCATAGTGCTCATTGGCAATGAGATCGGCGCAGGCCGTGCCCAGGCGCGTGGCCAGCAGGCGGTCGGCGGCGGATGGCGTGCCGCCGCGCTGCAGGTGTCCGAGAATGGTGACCCGGGATTCCAGCCCGGTGAGCCTTTCCAGTTCGCTGGAGAGCAGCACAGTGTTGTTGGCGTAATCCTGGGCCAGGCGGGCAAGTTCCTCCTTGGCTTCCTTTTTTTCTTTCTTGCTGGCGGCGTTGGCCTTGCGTTGCTCGGCTTCCTGTACCAGGCTGGCCTTGTCCCTGGGCAGGGCGCCTTCGGCCACGGCGACAATGCTGAAGTTCTTGCCGCCCCGCTGGCGCTGGCGAATGGCGTCGGCCACCACTTCCAGGTCATAGGGGATTTCCGGCAGCAGAATGACATCGGCGCCGCCAGCAATGCCCGAGCCCAGGGCCAGCCAGCCGGCGCGGTGTCCCATGATTTCCACCACGATGATGCGGTGATGACTGTGGGCCGTGCTGTGCAGGCGGTCGATGGCTTCGGTGGCGATGCCCAGGGCGGTATCGAAACCAAAGGTCACGTCGGTACGCGCCACGTCGTTGTCTATGGTCTTGGGCAAGGTGATGATGTTGAGGCCCTTTTCCATGAGCTTGAGGGCATTCTTCTGGGTGCCGCCACCGCCGATGCACACCAGGCAGTCCAGATGATTGGCGCGGTAGTTTTCCACGATGACATCTGTCATGTCCTGGGTCTTGCCGCCGAACAGCATGCGGTGAGGCTTGTCCCGGCTGGTGCCCAGAATGGTGCCGCCACGGGTGAGGATGCCTGACAATACATCACCGTCCATGCGCTGGAAACGGTTGTCCACCAGGCCGCGAAAGCCGTCGAGGAAACCAATCATCTGCATGTCGTAATGGCTTTGTGCGGCCTTGCCGACGCCGCGAATGGCTGCGTTGAGTCCCGGGCTGTCGCCCCCCGCGGTGAGTATGCCAATGTGCTTGGTCATGGTGTTGCCTCCAGGCGGTGTGTTCATGGTGTCAAACTTCAACTATGCCAGCAATTTCGGGACATGAAAAACGACCTGGGTCAAGGAAAAGGCTGTCTTTCTGCTCCGTACACAGGTCACAACAGGGCATCAGGATGCACGGCGTACCCAGGAAGTGATGTCGTAATCCGAATGAGCTATGATTTGATCCATGAAAAGCCGGATACCTTTCCTCCTGTTGCTGCCTCTGTTGCTGACGGCCTGTCTGACCTCATCACCGCCGGCCAGCTTCTATGTGCTGACACCGCTTTCCCCGCCGCGCAGCGTTCAGCTGCCGGAGATGCTGGTGGGCGTGGGGCCGGTGAACCTGGCGGATTATCTGGACAGAAACCAGCTGGTAAGCCGCTCCAGTGATGTCAGTCTGAAGCTGGATGAATTTAACCGCTGGGCCGGCGGCCTGGACAGGAACGTCACCCAGGTGCTGGCGGACAATCTGTCCCGCCTCATGAATATCGACGGCGTGCTGGCCTATCCATGGAGTTCCGCCATCGACCTGGATTACCAGGTCGTTCTGGATATTGGTCGCTTCGATTTCGGCCCCGGCGACAAGGTGGTGCTGGATGTCCAGTGGCAGCTGTTCGATCAGCGCCGGCGCAAGCTGGTGGAAGTACGGCGCGGCCATTATGAAGTCCCGTCCCGCGACAGCAGCCAGGCAGCCATGGTACAGGCCCAGAGCGAAGCACTGGCGCGCCTGTCCGAATCTCTGGCCCAGGCCATCGAATCCGTGGCAGCCAATGAATGAGCCCGATTTCAGGGTTCGCATTCATGAAAGCCTGAAAGAGATTCCCGCCCGCGATTGGAACGCGCTGGTGGCTGGAGGATAAGCTACTGGAGAAAGACATCGCCATGCCGGCCAACAACCGCATCCTGTATTGGCGAAAGTCAGCCTGACAGGGCCTGCAGCATGCCATTCCAGGCTCGGGCCAGATTGTTCCGGTTGTAACCGCCGCCACCGAGCATGAGCAGCCGTTGGCAGGGGAGCCTGGAAAGGCTTCTGGCCACCATGGCATGAATGGCCGGCGACAGTTGCAGACTGGTGATGGGGTCCCCGGCGATACTGTCGGCGCCTGCCTGGAGAACGCAGAACTGGATGTCGTGCTGTTGCAGGAAATGTTCTGCTGCCGGCCACAGCTTTTCGAACAGCTCATCCGTGGCCCGTGGCGGCAGGGGAACATTCAGCTTGAGGCCTGCCGCTTCTCCCCTACCGGTTTCCGAGGCGTCTCCCGTGCCTGGATAGAGAAAGCGCCCGTCTTCATGGAAATCCACGAAAATCACCGCCGGGTCATCCTCGAAGGCATAGAACACGCCGTCCCCATGGTGGGCATCTATGTCCACATAGGCAATGCGCTCCAGGCCATGGTGTTGCTTCAGGTGCTCGATGACGATGCCGCAGTCGTTGATGGCGCAGAACCCCGCTGCCCCGTCGCGCCGGGCATGATGCAGCCCGGCAATGGGCACGAAAGCATGCCGGCACTCTCCGGCCATGAGCTGGTCCGCCGCGTGAATCACCGTGCCGGCAACGGTCAGGCTGGCTTCCAGAACTCCCGGAAAAGCCGGCGTGTCGCCTTCATCCAGAAAACCCTTTCCATCTCCTGAAGCTTCCTGCAGCCGTTGGATGTATTCAGGGGTATGGAACAGGGCCAGGGTTTCCGGACTTGTATCCCGGGGCGGGAGGATGCGCCAGAACCGCGCCAGTTTTCGATCCTCGAATTCCCGCTGAAAGGCCCCCATCCGATCCGTGCCAAAGGGATGGGGATCACCAAAGCCATAACGGGCCAGCGCCGGCCCCAGGTAAACGCAGTTGTCGTTCATGGGCGTGTTTTCCTCAAGAAACCCTTGTGAAGATAGCGCAATCTGCTATGCTTCGCACCCCAGCGCATTGGGGTATAATTCCCCTTTCCGCCCGTAGCTCAGCTGGATAGAGCGCAGCCCTCCGGAGGCTGAGGTCAGAGGTTCGAATCCTCTCGGGCGGGCCAAATTGAAAAGCCCGCTACAGGCGGGCTTTTCAATTTGGCTGGTTCGGGGGCCGATTTGAATCTCTTCAGGTTCGAACAAAAGGGCAGGAAAGCCCTTTTGACGCCGACGTAGTCGGCGCCCCGAAGGGGTGAGCG
>JALVNE010000136.1 GCA_027026755.1 Sedimenticola sp.
CCCAGCAACCAGGTTGCCAGCGGCAGATCGCCGAGGCTGTGTAGTTCGCTTCCATTCATTCCCAGCAACAGGATTGCGCTGATAATCAGGCTGCTGCCAGCGATGGCGCTGACGGTGCGCCGGTTGGCCTGGCGGATCTCGCGGCGCAGTTTGATCAGCTCATCGGGTTTGGACTCCAGCTTGAGCGTTCCCTGCTGCAACTGTTTCAGTACCGAATGGGCCAGGATCGGGATCTCCGGGGTAAGTTCGAGAATCCGTGGTGCCTGCTGTTTGAGGTTGCGGACAAAGGCGCGTGTTCCCACCTGGTTGTGCATCCAGCGCTCCAGGAAGGGTTTGGCGGTCTGCCACAGATCCAGATCAGGGTAGAGCTGACGACCCAGTCCTTCGATGTTGAGCAGGGTTTTCTGCAGCAGCACCAGCTGGGGCTGAATCTCCATGTTGAAGCGGCGTGCGGTCTGGAACAGGCGCAGCAGCAGGTGGCCGAAAGAGATATCCTTCAGTGGCCGTTCAAAGATAGGCTCGCATACCGAGCGGATGGCGGACTCGAACTCATCCACCCGGGTATCACGTGGCACCCAGCCGGACTCCACGTGCAGCTCGGCCACCCGTTGGTAGTCGCGCTGGAAAAAGGCCAGAAAGTTCTCCGCCAGATAGCGCTGGTCCTCCGGGTTAAGGCTGCCCATGATGCCGAAATCCACAGCGATATACTGGCCGTTATCGGCGACGAAAATGTTGCCGGGGTGCATGTCGGCATGGAAGAAGTTGTGCTGGAACGCCTGGGTGAAAAAGATCTCCACGCCGCGTTCGGCCAGCTGTTTCAAGTCGATGCCGGCAGCCTTGATGGCCTCGATGTCGGAGACCGGGATGCCGGAGATGCGCTCCATCACCATGACGTTACGCCGCACATAGGGCCAGTAGATCTCGGGGATGTAGATCAGCGGAGAGTTTTCAAAATTGCGCCGCAGCAGAGAGGCATTGGAGCCTTCGCGCATCATGTCCAGTTCGTCAAAAATGGTCTTCTCGTACTCGCGCACCACATCCACCGGCCGCAGCCGTTTGCCTTCGGACCAGTAGCGTTGCACCATCCCGGCCAGCAGATACATCAGCTCCAGATCGCGGCGGATGGTCTGTTCGATATCGGGGCGTACCACTTTCACCACCACATCGCGGCCATCGTGCAGTCTTGCGGCATGAACCTGCGCGATGGAGGCGGAGGCCAGAGGGGTGTCTTCGAACTGCTGAAAAACTTCGCCAACCGGTTTGCCGTAGGATTTCTCGATGATGGCGCGGGCCTGCTCGCTGGGGAACGGTGGAACGTTGTCCTGCAGGCGGGCGAATTCGACGGCGATGTCGTCGGGCAGCAGATCGCGGCGGGTGGAGAGGATCTGGCCGAATTTGACGAAGATGGGTCCCAGCTCCTCCAGCGATTTGCGCATGCGCACGGCCCGCGGGGCATCCTTGTCCCGCAACCAGTAGCCGGGCACCAGATAGATAAACAGTTGCAGGCGGCGGAACAGCGGGATAGTGAATACTAACTCATCAACACCGTGACGGGAGAGAACCCAGGCGATCTTGAACAGCCGCAGGGTCCGCGCCGGGCGCAGTCCCATCATGGTTGTTCCTCC
>JALVNE010000137.1 GCA_027026755.1 Sedimenticola sp.
ACAACGCCCTGATGTATTGCATGAGGTGTTTGGCTAAGTCCAGGGCTAACAATCGCGTAAACTCGGACTGCCCAAAGCACCGTCGCTTCGCTATGCAGCTTTTGGCAGCCGGTTACGCGGGTCGTTAGCCGAGAAGAAGACAAAAGGCACACATCGTGCTAGGCTTCAAGGATGAAAACCTTTGCATGGAATTCAGAGAAGAACGAGCTTCTCAAGGCGGAACGGGGCATTTCCTTTGAAGAGGTTGTGCTGAATATCCAGCTCGGGAACGAAGTCGATATATTCGAACACCCGAACCAAGCACGATATCCGGGCCAGCAAATATCCGTTGTCGCCATCGAGGGCTATGCCTACCTCGTTCCGTTCGTTGAGAACGAGGAGGAAATCTTCCTGAAAACCATTATTCCCAGCCGAAAGGCTACTAAACAGTATCTTGGTGGTTCAGATGAATAAGCTCGATTCTGAAGAAAAGGAAATCCTTGAAGCCTTTGAGAGTGGTCAACTCAAGCGGGCTAAAGGGGCATCTAAGAAAATCTCGGAGCATCAAAAGTATGCCGAAGCAACCTTCAAGAAAGATGCTCGTATCAATATACGCCTGTCTTCTAGGGATCTCAGGGCACTTCAAGCCCGTGCCCTGAAAGAAGGCATTCCTTATCAAACACTGGTTTCCAGCGTGCTCCATAAGTTCGTGGATGGCCAACTTGTCGATAAAGCGGCTAACAAGTAGTTCCAGCGGACCCCAAACTCCGCGCGGCTTTTTGCGCATGCCTTCGGCATTTTAGCGCAAACGCCTCGCTACGTTTGGGCCCGCTGAACAAGGGCGTTATGTGGAAAAACAAAGGCCAAAATTCTGCTCATTTTCGCAACAGGTCGCCACAATGAGATGCGTTCTCATTCGTGCGCCGTAATAATCGTGTTTTTCGAGGTGCCCAGTTAGCTTGTGAAGCATCCCAAACAAAAAAGTCTGCCGAACCGTGGTTTTCTGAGATCACTACTCACAGCAGTTGTATTTCTCGGCTTGAGTGCGCTGTTGCTCGTCATCGGATTCATATGGTTCCACCTCGACGATATTGAGCCGAATTCCGGTTCAGAGCCCACGCCATTGGTATTCAAAGGTGCTGACTTGTATATCACCATGGGGCGGGGATCCTACAACAACGGCTCCTTGGTGTTGAAAGGGATGAACAAGGGAAATGCAGTAATAACAGCACCTGCGACAAGCTTCAACGCCAGCGATTTTCCAGTATTGAAGTACAGTGTAGAAGGCCGTCACCCTGGTTTGAAGGTGGCCTTTTACTGGGTGAGAAAAGACAATCCCCGCATAACCCACTTTGCCATGTTGCCCTGGAACGGTGACGCCAGCATAGCCTATCGGCTCAGGAAGCATGAAGACTGGTCTGGCCGGATCGTGGAGCTTGGTTTCAGCATCAATGGCGATCTACGTGGGAAACCACTGGTCGTAAGAGCGCTGTCCCTGCAGGCTTTCGACATAAGAACGCTGTTGTCCGTCGTCTGGTCCGAATGGATGGCATTTGAGGGGTGGAAGCAGTATTCGATCAATACCATCCAGGGAGCACCTAAGGATGCACTGATCTCTCCTGTATTGGCAGCAGCGGCCTGGACAGGGCTTTCCCTGTTGCTTTTCCTGCTCTGGCGCTTGTATCGTGCCGCCAACTGGGTAGAGCTTCCCTTGGGCGCAGACCTGAGGCAAGAAAGCACCCTTGTGATTTTGGTGGCCCTGTTTCTACTACCTTGGATCGTTTTGGATGCCAAATGGCAACTCAATCTATGGCGACAGCACAGGGAAACCTGGCAAAGATTTGCGGGGAAAAGCCATGGGGAACAACATTTGGCCGCGGAAGATGCCATCCTGTATCAATTTGCGGAAGAACTGAAGCGTGCTGTAGGAAAGGGTTTTGGTGGACGCATATTCATTCTGCAGGATCAATGGCAAGATTACGTCCGCCTGAAATTGGCTTACTACCTGTTGCCGTTCAACGTCTATCCTTATGGAAATGAACCGGATGTTGAAAAAATTGGCGAGGGTGATCTGTTGCTGCTTCTCGATGACCTGGAGGGGGTTCGATACGATAAGGCAGCGGGGATGCTGCGATGGAAGAAAGGTAACGCCGTCAGAGCGGATCTCGTGCTGTCGAGCCGGATCGGCAAACTCCTTGCCTTGCGTTCGAATATTGCGTTCCTGCAGAGTCTGGAGATAAATCATCGGTGGCGGAACATTCCCATGAAGGGACGACTCATGGATGACCCGTTGGTTTTCACTGGCATCCCCACGCAGCGGGGATCGAATCCTGGCGTGGTCGCTGTCAAGCGAGACTATCAAGGCCCTACGATGATCCGTTTCCAGGAATGGGACTCCTACGATGGCAGACACACGGAAGAATCAGTGGACGTGTTGCTGGTTTCACCCGGCTCACACGAACCTGGCAAGGGCGTGCATTGGGAAGCGGGCCAGACCATGGCAAATGGTGACGAAATAATGGGAGAAGTGTTTTTCAGCTCCGAGTTTTCCCGTGTGCCAAAAGTATTCCTGACCCTGCAGGACACATTGGCATCACATGCCCTTGTACCCAGGGTGGTGTCCATTGATAAAAGAGGGTTTAGTTTCCGCCTGGAAGGCGAGGAAGCGGCTGATCTCACAAGCGCGAGCCTGCCGCTTGGCTATCTTGCGGTAGAGACGGAATATGAGAAGGGACGGCTCGTGCTGGACGGTCGCAATATGGACTACCAGGTGTTAACGCAGGAGGTGGGCAGCCGGTGGAAGAAAGTCGGGCCGTACCAGGTGTATCTTCAGGAAGAGTGGTCCAGAGATCACGAAACACAGCATGTACCAGAAAAAATGAATTTCTTGCTCCTTGAGAGACACTTGTTCGGACAGACCAGCTCCGTTCGTGAAGCAGATCCCGTTACCCCGAGGAGGCGGGAAGCGCCCAGCCAGCCATGAGTGATATTCCTGGTCTTCTTGTCGCCTTGGTATTGCCTCCGTTGGTGGGGTATGCCTGGCTACAGCGATTCTGGCCTGAGGCTCATCCCGCCACCAGGATGGGGTATGGTTACCTTGTCGGCATGCTGCTTATGGTGTTGATTTTCCTGGCGGGGCACGCACTGGGATGGGCTTTCCATTTTGTACCCATGGTGGTATTCCTGGCGGTGATTGGCTTGTTGCCCTTTCTGTTTGAGCGTAGGCCGGTACCTGGGCGACCGCTAGCGGTGCCCCAACGACAGCCGGGGTGGCAAGTGGGGCTGTGGTGGTTTTTTCTGCTGCTGCTGTCCTTACGGGCGGGCGGGTTGTTACTCGAGGACGTTTTGCGGCCGCTCTACCCCTGGGACGCATGGATGAACTGGGCGCCACGGGCAAAAGTGTGGTTCGAAACGGCTGGACTGGCGCCTTTCGTATCTCCTGAGGACTGGGGCAAAGCTGGAGAATATACGCTAGGCAATCCCAAGGCGGTCAGCTACCCTCCACTCGTGCCGCTGGTGCAGGCATGGATCGCGGCCGGCATAGGAACATGGCGCGACAACTGGATAAATCTCCCCTGGTTCTTTTGCGGCCTAGCACTGCTGTCAGCCTTTTACGGTCAGTTACGTATGGCAGGCATGGCTGCATTGCCCAGCATGCTGTTTTCCTATCTCCTGTTTAGCATGCCTTATCTGGATACTCACATCGCGCTGGCCGGATATGCCGATCTGTGGATGAGCACAGCGGTTGCTCTCGGTCTGATGGCATTGGCCAACTGGTGTCTCCATAGATCCAGACAACAGCTTTTCATGGTCTTGTTCATGGTGTTGTTCTGTTTGCTTACCAAAGCGCCGGGCATGGTGTGGGCTACCGTGCTGGCCAGTGGCCTGCTACTCGCTCTGGCGCCAGTTTGGCTCAGGTGGGGGCTTTTGATCCTGTTTGTGGCGGCCATGGCGGCTTTGTGGGTAAGAGGGGGTATTGTGCTTAATATCGGGGATTCGTCTGTTATCGAAATATCAGCCGATCTCATACGGCTGCCGGGACTGGGGGCTTTTCCAGTCGAATATCATCCGGTGGGCGAATATTTCGTGAAAAACCTGCTGCTATGGGACAATTGGCATCTCATGGGATGGTTACTGGCGGCATTCATGCCGTTTGCTTTGTGGCAGGGATTTCGCAGCAGGCACAAGATGCCCGTGGCATGGGTGATTTTCTTAGGGATGCTGTTTCTTTTCGTGGTGTTTTTCTTTACGCCACACTACCAGTCCGCGATTGATTCAACCACCTTGAACCGAGCAGTTTTCCATCTCGTGCCCGCGGCTGTTTTCTATATGGCTTTGGTGATCAAGGATATGGTCGGATCAGAGAAAGGCGCACAGCCCGAGTGACCGGTCATTTCTTTCGCCGCAAGCGTTCCTGGAGAAGCAGGCCGGCAAATCG
Organism: Sedimenticola sp.; assembly: GCA_027026755.1. Taxonomy (GTDB): domain Bacteria; phylum Pseudomonadota; class Gammaproteobacteria; order Chromatiales; family Chromatiaceae; genus Thiolapillus. Next base: position 4,418 of record JALVNE010000137.1, read on the forward strand.
ACTGTTCGTGACCAGGTAGCGTTTCCACATCCGGCGCGGCTCCTGCAACACCCGGAAAAACCATTCCAGTCCTGCATTCTGCATCCATTGCGGTGCCCGCTTGGTTTTACCGGCAACGATGTCAAACGTCCCCCCAACGCCCATGGCGAAACGGACGCCAAGACGGTCTTTCCAGCGATGGATGAACTGTTCTTTCTTTGGAGAGGTCACCGCTACAAACAGCAAATCCGCTCCCGACGCGGCGATTTCCCGAACCACCTCCTCTTCATGCTCCCAAAAATAGCCATGATGCCACCCGGCGATCTTCAGTTCCGGATAACGCTGCTGCAAACGCTGCACCGCCTCATCCACCACATGCTGCCTGGCGCCAAGAAAAAACGCGGAATAACCTCGTTGCTGCGCCACGTCCAGGAGCCTGAAAAAAAGATCGATACCCGCCACTCTTTCCGGCACATCGATACCCAACAGGCGCGCGCCCCAAACCACGCCCATGCCATCGATATTGATGATGTCACATCCGTTCACCGCCTCATACAGAGCCGGATCGCGGCGCATATTCACCACCTTTGCCACATTCACCACCACGTGTTGGGTAAAAACCCCCGCTTCTATCCGGCGGCAAATCTCGTCCACTGTTTGTTGCATGGTCCAAGGATGCATGCGGGCTCCGAGGAAACAAACCTCCTTTGGCAACCCGGATTTTTCCTTGCTCACAACGCCCTCCGATGTCCCTGCAACACTTCAACAATCCGTTCAGCTGCCCTGCCGTCCCACATGGGCGGCACCTGGCCTGGTTCTCGATCTGAATTCAAGCGCTCCTGAACCCTGTCGAGAATCTTCTCTGGATCATTACCCACCAATACATTGGTGCCCAGTTCACAGGTGATCGGGCGCTCCGTGTTGTCCCGCAAGGTCAAACAGGGTACGCCCAAGGCAGTGGTTTCCTCCTGCAGGCCGCCACTGTCGGTCAATACCAGTGCCGCATCCTTCCAAAGGTAGAGAGAATCCCGAAAGCCAAGTGGCGGTAGCTGGTGGATGCCTTTGCCCAATTCGATACCAAACTCCTGCAAGCGCCTTTCCGTGCGTGGGTGCACCGGAAAGACGATGGGAACAGACTCAGCGATTGTGTTCAGCGCAGCCACGATGCCCGCCAGCGTTTTTGCATCATCCACATTGGACGGACGGTGCAAGGTCAAAAACAGATATCTGTCGAGTGAGCGCTTCAATGGCGCACTGGAGAAAGAATCGTCTTGAGCCGCCTCGACCTTTTCCAACTGATGGAGCAGATTATCCACCATCACGTGGCCAACGAAATGGACTTTCTCTTTCGATTTGCCTTCATGCAGCAGATTCTCACGCCCACTTTCCTCGGTTACGAAGAAAAGATCGGAGATAGCGTCGGTAACCATGCGGTTGATCTCTTCCGGCATGGACAGATCGAAACTGCGCAGTCCCGCCTCGACGTGTGCCACGCTGATGCCCAGTTTTTTCGCCACCACGCTACAGGCCAGCGTCGAATTGACATCCCCTACCACCAACACCCAATCAGGATGCTCATTTTCACATACTTTCTCGAAGGCTACCATCACCTTGGAAGTCTGTTCCGCATGGGTTCCCGAACCCGCCTCCAGGAAGATGTGCGGCTGGGGAATCTCCAGATCCTCGAAAAACGATTGCGACATGGCATAGTCGTAATGCTGGCCGGTATGTACCAGCCTCCAATCGAACCCGCCTGCTCCTTCCATGGCGCGAATGATAGGCGCTATCTTCATGAAATTGGGCCGAGCACCCGCCACCAGAAATATTTTCATTCCATCAGACTCCTGCGTTCGATTGCTCCTTCCACCATAATGCCAGCATCATCAAGGCGAACACCTGCCGTGCCCGTCCCGGCCTACCCTGCAAATGTTCGTTCCAGATGCGACTCACTGCGTCACGCTCCAACATCATGAAATGGGGCGCGTTGGCCCCAAGGAGGATATCGGCCACAAAATCGCGCCAGATGCCGCGCGACCACTGGGCAAACGGTACTTGAAACCCTTTTTTTCGCCGGTGTACGATGCTGGACGGCAAATAGGACTCGGCCATCAATTTGTGCACGATCTTGCTCTTGCGCAGGCCCAGTCGATATTTCAGTGGCAGAGATTCCACGAAGCGCACCAGTTCGATATCCAGCATTGGTACCCTTGCTTCCAACGATACCGCCATCGAGATCTTGTCACCATAAAGCAGCAAATCATCAGCCAAATTCATGCGGGCATCCACCTGCATCATCTGTTCCGCCCCCGCTGCATCCCCTTTTCCAAGCCAGTTGAACCAGAGGCCCATGGCTTCGGCGGCGCCCCCATCATCTGCCGTTCCCAACAATTGCTTTCGCGCTTCCGCCGGAAACAGTGTGCAGGCTTCCACGGCCCTTTGCGCCACGCCTGCCAGCGGCAAGGTCCGTAGCCCCCGTTCGATGACCTCTGGCATTCCCCGCCAAACCGAACCCAATCGTCCGAACGACTTCCAAAGAGCACCAACCGGAAGCATCCTGCGCACCATTTCTACCTGATAGCGCCGATAACCACCCCAAGGCTCGTCCGTGCCCTGACCCGTCAGCACCACCGTAACCTCCTCCCGCGCACGGTGTACCAGATACCACATGGGCATGACCGAAGTAGTACCCAAAGGCTCTTCCACCGCGCGTATGATCCTGGGCAAGGCGTCGCGCAACTGCGCCGGCGTCACGGTAACGGCTTCGAAAGGAAGCCCCAATACCTGCGCCGTGTCCCGGGCATCCTCGATTTCACACTCTGCATGCTCGGCACCAAAGCCCACGGTGAAACAGGGAAGCTTCACCCCCGCGTCCCGCCCCATGGCGGCCACCAGGGCGGAATCCACGCCACCGGAGAGCAACACCCCGACAGGCACATCCGAAAGCAACTGACGTTTCACTGCCAAAGCCAAGTGCTTCTGATAGGCTTCCACGGCATTCCGCAACGAACCTTGAAAGCGTTCCTGCTCAGCTTGGACGTAGCGATTCATCTCCAGCCGCTGCGCCTTGGGCTCGAAACGAAGCCAATGCCCCGGCGGCAGCCGCCGCACACCTCGCCACAGCGTGTGCGGCGATGGCACATAGCGCAAGGTCAAAAATTGCCGCACTCCTTTCTCATCCACCTTGTCCGCCAACCCCATGGCCGTCAGCGCCCGCACCTCCGAGGCGAACGAAAAAGCCCCGTCCTTTTGCGCGTAATAGAGTGGCTTGATACCGAAGGGATCACGCACCAGGTAAAGGCAGTCTTCGTGCGTATCCACGGCAGCAAAAGCGAACATGCCATTCAGCTGACGCAAGGTTTCTTCAAGGCCGTGCGCCGCCAGAAGCTCTACCAGGGTTTCAGTGTCGGAATGGCCGCGAAACGGTCCTGCGAGGCCTTTGCGCAGCTCCAGATGATTGTAGATTTCTCCGTTGAAGGTCACCCACCAACGACCATCCTGGCTGCACATGGGCTGACGGCCCGCCGGAGACAGATCAAGGATCGCCAGGCGGGTATGGCCCAATTCCGCAGTTCCGCTGCCCAGCCGGATGCGTTCGACACCGTGGCCATCCGGACCGCGATGACGGAGCGTATCCAGGATGCCTTGCGACAACCCGCCTCCAACAACTCCAACGATACCGCACATTCAGGCGCTCCCATCCAGCGCACAGGCTAAACGCGCTCTATGATACCAGAATGGCACGATACCCCACCGAAGAAAATTCCTGCCCCAGCGCCGCCCCAAGATATCGATCCGGCAATACCAGCCATCTCCTTTCCTAAACCGGCGCTCCACCCCTTGGGCAAACTCGGTTGCCAATGCCCATTCCTCAAAATCGACCAGCAGCCCGAGAAACTCTGCCTGATCATAGAGATCCCAGCGAAATGGATCCTGATGAGAGCGTACGGCGAAGCGACGGCACAATCCGCTTTGGGAATCATAGAGTTCGGATCGAATGTAGCTCCACCCCCGTTCGACGGCCGAATCGACCACTGGGGCAAGTTCCGGAAGCAGCCCTTTTGCTTTCAGCAGGTTTTTCACTACAAAACAGGAATGAAAACAGTCGATGAAGTTCCCCGGCTCTTCGTCGGCATAGTAGTTCCACGCCCCGTTTCCCTGCTGCTGATTCACCACCCACTGCGCCAATGCGAAGGATTTGTGCCGCGCCAACTCGCGGATACCCTCCCCTCCATGAACCGCATGCAGCGCATAGGCAAAAGCGGCATAGCTGTTGGCATTGACCACGATACGCGGCTCATCCACCGGCGCATACGACAAGGCAAGCGCTTCGCCGTTCTCTTCCATTACCTTCAAGGATTCCAGGAAAATCCAGGTGCCATGGAACATATCCATCGCCCGCTCATATAGGGCCGGTTTTTCAGCCAAGGCCAGCAATGCTTCCATGACATAAGGAGTATGCGTGACAAAAGGGATATCGGGGCCATACAGACCATTCTTCGACATCCAAGCGAATCCAAGGCCCCAAGACCACCCAGACTCTCCCCCCTTTTGACTTGCAATCGCAGCCAATGCGTCCAATGCTTCTTCATGAACATAGGGATCCGCTTCGGAAGAAAGGTCTGCAAGCAAAATCTGATGAGCAACGACAATGGGATAATATGTTGGAACCACGCCAATCAGCTTTCGTGACAGCCGGGGAAACAACCAGTCCAACAGCCCGATTCCGACCGCGCCAATTTTGCCTGTTATTTGCCCACGGTAATAACGGCGACGAATGCTGACGCCCAAACCGGACGCCCATAAGTCATATGGATCAAAATCACATACTAACTTTCTCATCTGCGCCTCAATTTCCCGGCCCATGGTTTCGTCAAGGCATAGATCCGGCAAGCAGATCAAGTGGGCGGATGATTAGTACAGCCCTTTCCTGTGGGTGGGTAAGCTGGCGCGGAAGACCCATAGCTTTTGCCAAGGGCCTGACCCTCAGCATCCAAGAAACATTCTGTAGGTTCTCATCAACGAAACAGATACCCTTGCCATTAGGCCCACAGGAAATTCTTTATGAATATTGCTGTGTAACCGAACCGCGCCCTTCCTTCGAAGCCTGTTACCAGTTACTATATGTCCAACCTCAAATAATTCACCTTCCCGCAGGCGATGTAACACCGGGGAAACATCCAAGTGTTCCATTGTGCTCAAACTCGTCAAGAACTGCTCAGGATCAGCGATAAGATTTTCAAATGTAACCCTATGCACGCTGCGCTTTCCCAGCAGCAGAACACAAATCTTCAACACCATCAATACCAATGTGTAATATGAAAGAGTGGCTAATGGACCTTTAGGTCGTTGTTCCTCTTTATTTGGTTTCTGGAATGAAGCCATAAGTCCTTCCGGCGATCTGGTCAAGCAGATGACGTGCAAATCAACGTCCTTCATCCGACTCAAGGCCAAGGCCCGACCCGCATACTTTGAAGAATCCACGATTATCCGTGTACCGGTCACCTTCTGTATGGCCTGAAAAAGTTTCAGGTTGTAATATTCATATCTTGTGAGGTCCGCCTTGCTTGTCAAACTGAGCCATTGGCGAAAGAAGCCATCGTGCCAATCGATTTTTTTCTGCAGCTCAGCCCATTCGGCGCATTCTTCAGCGGACAAATCAAGCTCTTCAGCCACTCTTCCCCAGACTTCGCAATCCCTGAAGAGCTTGCCACAAGAACAAGCCTTGTTATCGATGAACCCGTCCTGCACCAAAGCCGTCAACTCGCCAGCTCCAAAAGCGCCTTCACCGTGCGCCAGCAATATCTCCAGGATTGTAGAACCACTGCGTGCGGTTCCCATGATATAGAGAACCCGGATGCGCTTATCATTAGCCATGTGTTGTTTCAAGCCATTGCTCATATGTTGAAAATTGGAGCCCTGAACTTTTGGCCCAGGCCAGGAAGATTTTCAGATTCCGTTCCGAAGAGGCGGAAAAATTCTTTGTGTGCGCTATGGCAACCAAGGGCAGTGGCTCGTCTATTGTGGAAAATCGGCTCAACCACTGACGGCTGACGTCAATCAAAACATCGGCGGGCATGGTGGAAAAATCCAGCATCACCTCGCCCAACTGTCGTAAACGGACCATCCTGGCTCTGATATGCTCAACTCGACTCTGCTCAGGCCCGCGATAAGATCCTATGCAACCTGGCGCCAAACCGGCATTCTTCTGCTTTTTTCCGTGGAGTAAAACAGCCAAGTGTCGTCGCCATCCAATGTTGCCCACAGCAATTGGTACTTCCCATAAGCCACTCCCGGATGGCTGACAAACGTCGCCAGTGACTCGCCATGATGGCAAAGAAGGCGCGGCGCGAAAATCGGACCATTCCCCCCGCCCTGCGCGCCATTGCCCGGGGGCCACCGTGGAATCCAATTCAAAACCTTCCGCCAATAGCGCTGCTATTACTTTTTCCGAAGGTTGAATGCACCACCCACCTGCCCTGAAGGCCAGGCAACGATATCCTGCCACGTGGGCGGCAATCTCATTTTCCAGCCAGAACCGCCCCTTACGCAACAGCTGGCGCACGTCTTCCTCCAACAAATCTCCAATGCGCCACCGCTTCATGTCCAGCCTCCAAGCACCTTGGGCATCGGACTCTGCTTTGCTCCATTGTGGATGGAGATGCAGTTGTACGTCGTGACCACCTTGCAATGCAGCTCGCAACTGATCTCGAGCACGATGGTCCCTTTCCTGCTCCGACAAGGCGATGAACTCCAACGCCTCCACAAAAAAAGTCAGGGACGCATCAACACATTCGGCCAGCCGCATCATCCGATATGCCGGCTCCAGTACACAAGCACCAGGGCGACCAGAGCCATCACCAAACAACTCGTAATCTACCGTGAGAATCAGGTGGGGAGCCACTGTCATTTCACCATGACCCGAAGCATTTCTGCGATCTTTTTCCCTACCACCTCTGCGGAAAATTGTTCCAGTACCCAACGCTTGACTTCTTCTCCCATGCGCTTCCGAACAGTTTCATCATCCAACGAGAGAATGGCGTCAGCCAGGTCCTGGGGGTCCTCGCTACTCACCAATACACCACATCGCCCATGCGGCACCACGTCTGGAATAGCACCCCATTCAGCCGCGACGACCGGCAGGCCGTTGGCCATGGCTTCCAGAAATCCCATACCAAAAGAGTCGTAGCGGCTGGGTAACACGAACAGATCCGCTTCCTCAAACAAACGCTGTTTCTCGTCCCCTTCAACCCAGCCGACAAAGCGTACGCGCCGTGCCAAAGACAAGGCTTCAGCCTGCCGGTGTAATGCCTCCTCCTGCGGCCCGCTCCCGGCCACTACCAGTTCAAAGCGGGAAGGAAGATATGACAACGCCTCGATCACCACATCCACGCCCTTGCCAGGCACTAGCCTGGCAAGGCTCAACAACTGAATTTTTTCAGAATGCGGATCGGATCTCAGAGAAGGCAGCCGGGCCCGCGCTTCCCATTCCGTGGGCAATGGATTGGGTATGACAAACAGCGGCTTGGAAACAGTACTGTCCAGAAGCAGGCGTCGCCACCATGGCGTCAGTATTGCCAGCCCCCGGGCCGGAGATATCGCCATGCGAAAGAACCAGCGTTTGAGCGGGCGTTTCTGGTATTCATGAACCTCGAGCGCATGTAACTGTATGATAGCAGATGCACCGCACAGACGCGCCCACAAAGCAATAAAGAATTCGCGAAACAAGGATAACCCGGATCCGGCATGGCTATATACGACGACCGGCTTCTCCTGCCGACGGGCAGTAACCACTTTATCCAGTATCTTTGGGAAAGCCTTGATCCACAGCTTCCATTTACCACCTGGTGCCGAAGGATGATAGGTTGGAATGGAACACCAGGAAACACCCGCCATGTCCAATGCCCGAATATATCCAGGCAGCGCAAACCCAATGCCCCCACGACGAGAATGGGGATCAGTGCCCGTGAGGATAACCAGCAACTTGGTCATGACTCCACATCGCGCCTGGACTTCATCGAGGTGAAATACAATGCCAGGTAAGCAGCCATCAAGGTGGAAGGAATGGGGCTCATCAGCGCATGACCGGCGACAGCGGAATGGCCTATATACAATAAGGATGCAGACGCCAATAGTCCCGACAATGGTTCCCGTCTGGCAAGGAAACGATAACCGGATACGACAAGAGGCACCAACACAAACCCATGAATAAGTATGGTAAACATCACCCCGTAATTGCCAAACGAATCCACCCAGTCCACTTCAACGACCCGCCGCCCTTCTCCAGAACCAAAATGCTTTGACACACCGCGCTGAAAAGAATCCGCGCCTTCGCCAAAAACATTGAGCCATTTGCCACGTTCTTCGATATGCCGCATGCCGGCTAGGACAAGTTCCTGTCGCGGGAAGCCTCCTTTTACGATCTGTTCAAGTTTCTTATGCTGATAGCCATGACCCATATGGATGGACAAGGCGTAGCCCAAGATACCAAGCAGAGCAATGACCAACAAAGCAGGCGTCATCCAGTTACGCAGCAGTATGCGACCCCTCTGACGCCCCGCGGAGGTCTTGCTCCATATCAGGCAGGCAGCCGCTGTCATCGCTACTCCGGCAACCACAGCAAGAGAGGCACGGGTTCCAATCTGTACGCAGGCATAGGCGCTCATGCCCAACAGTATGGCCCGTATCAGGGAATAATGTCCCATTACCAATCGATAGCCCGAAGCCAGCATGGCAAGCCCGAATGCGAGCGTTATGTCATTCTGAGCATAAAATACACCGGTGCTACCAAATGCATAATCGCCATAGGTCTGCTTCTCAAAACCCACCATCTGGGATAGCAACAGACTCAATCCGAGGACGTAAGCAGAATACTCGATGAAGCGCAGCACCTCGTCGGCCACAACCCGATAGCGCCGAATTATCACAACGAAAAGCCCGGTTACAAATGGTAAATAGAGGGCTTTGGACAAAGAGATGATATTAAAAAAAGCGCTTTTTCCATAAAACGACCCAATGACGAAAGCCGGCAACACAGATACAACAATCAACACAATCCATCCAAGCAGGCTGGTACCTAGGATACGCCGCCATTTAACTATCATGAAAATAGCTGTTGCCACCACCATGCCGCGCAATATGATTCCAGGCGTGATAAGTGTTTTGATGCCAAGGAGCGCCATGCCGCCATATAGTATGTCGGATACGAACAGCAGCGGTAACAGTATACCCAGCCAGACCTTATAACCATGTAGCTCCATCTTTACTTACCCAGGCGATATGTTGGAAACGACTATACATCTGAGCTCATGAACTCAGAGTAAAGTAGTGCAAGAAGCTTTGATTTCACGGGGGAACAACATACCTGATGTTCTCCATTGACGGATCGGATATTTATTGACGTTGGGCAGCCAGTAGCCTGGGCTGCACGCTATCATAAACTCACGATCTTATTTAACAATAAAAGCCTTGGCCCCATTCATAATCATAAGCGAGCATTCCGCCAATGCCAAAACCCAGGCAAATATAAAATCATGCTGAATTGCCACATATGAAAAGTAGGCAGACAGGGCAATGGCTATACCTCCGGTAAGCACCAATGTCGAATAGTTGCCTGTAGCGACAAGAATCGAATCGAATGAATAGCGCAAACCGGAAAAAACAAAAGCAAGGCCAAATGGAAATAGGTATTCCCCGATACCCCTATAATTACCACCAAACATGAATGGTATTATTTCAGAGCCCCACCCCACATAGAATACGAAAACGGAAAAAAGCGCTGTGGCCAGCAGCAAAAAATACTTGATCAGCCATATCGAGCTAGGATTTTCATCCTGGCTGTGGAGCCGCTTGGCATAGCTTGGCAGTAGTACCGAGGAGAAGACGCCAGCACCAGCAAGCAAAACCATCTGTATCTGCATCATGACCGAGAAGGCGGCCAGGTCGTTTCCTGTTCCGGCCAGCCGGACCGATGCAAAGGGAACCAATGGGATCAAGTTATAAATTATATTGGCAACGCCTAAAGGCACGGCTTTTCTCAACATCCCTTCCTGAGAATACCATTGCAATCTGAAATTCAGCCGTTTGGCTACGAGCCAAAGGGCCAGTGCCGCCCCCACCAGCCATGAAAGGCTTCGCGCCAGGCTTGCTGTAAGACCATCCTTGGGAACATAGTCGCTCAAGAATATGCTCAACAATATGACACCGAACAGCGCCACTACCCCATAGGTCATCATGTATTCCAGGTTTGCATGTCGCGCCCTGGCGATCCACGCAGGAAATATGGACATCCCGATGACGTAAAATATCGAAGTCAAATAGATGAATTTTTCGTGGAAAGAGACAGGGATGACCATAAGGGCGACGATGAGTATGGTAAACACCCCAACAAAAACGGGCAGTTTCGCCGTGAGCACAGCTGATATCGTCTTGCCCATATCCGCGCCCTGTGCAAGCAGGCGGGTGCCATGCCCATTCAGCCCCCCATTGGTGACAGCCGATAACCATACGCCCAATGAAATCGTAAAGCCATACATGCCAAATTCATGAGGTTCGATGGCCCGTGCTACAGCCACGTTGAACAGGAAGAACACCCCGCGGCTTAATGCGTCCGAAAGCGCCGTGGCTGTAAGGTTTTTTAGCATGGCTCTATACAGCAAAATAGCAACGCATCATCTTTGACCATCAGTGCTTTGATGTCAATTCCTCCAGGGATTGTTTTTTCACGGTACCAGCCGGAAGCTTTTTCGGCCAACCCATTGAACTACGCATGAGTGTCTGCCAGGCCTAAGGCAAGTTGTCTGCTCATTCGGTAGCCCCGACAGCCCGGCAAGCGCCCTGCTCCTGTGCACCCTGCTCCAGGCATCGCCTTGAGCCTTTGTTTCTTGGGTTGAACAGCCAGCAGGATATTCGACGATACATGAACTACAGCTGGCCCTTCGGGCTGTGCCGCTCCATCCTGATGAATTCGCAGGTAAAAGGGTTCTGGTCATCTGCCGGGTGCAGATCCCGTGCTTTCACCAGCCATTGAGTCTCATCGAAAGCCGGAAACCAGGCATCACCAGGCGGGTTCGCATGGACGAGGGTCAGATACATGCGCTCCGCAAGGGGCAGAGCCTGCGCGTACAGATTCGCGCCACCGACGATCATCAGTTCTTCCGCCTGGCCCGCGGCCTGGATGGCTTGGTCCAGGGAATGGACCACGGTCGCGCCTTCGGCCTGGTAGTCCCGGTTCCGGCTGACGACGATATGGGGCCGGCCCGGCAGCAGCCCGGGAAGGGATTCCCAGGTTCTGCGTCCCATGACCATGGGTTTGCCCATGGTCACCGCCTTGAAATGTTGCAAATCTGCCGGCAAATGCCAGGGCAGCCGGTTGTCGTAACCGATGACGCGGTTGCAGGCCATGGCGCTGATGATGCTGATAAGGGGCTTGTCCATGGCTCGCATTATGACCGGGCAAAAAGAAACCCGCCAGTGGCGGGTTTCCAGCGGAGTTTCATTTGATGCTGGATCAGGCAGCCTGATCCACGCAAAGCTCTTCTTCGGCTTCGATCATCATTTCGATGACCACTTCCATTTCGGACGGGTTTTCACCGGCCACTTCACGCCATTCGGCGCAATCGAGTTTCAGCACTTCTTCAGTCATGACAACCTCCATATATGTTCATTAGCATTTAAGATGAATCTAATATACTAATAACCACATGAAGGCGTATTGATAATTGTCAACAGCCAACCGGTAATACTTCACAAATATTGAGGATAATTTTGGTGCAATTTGGGTAGGCGGACTACCCAACAGGTTTTTGCCGTAGCCAAAGGGGGCAAAAGTCCGCTAAATATCCGTGATTATCCTCGAATTGTACCGTTCTTCCTCAAACGGCAATGGGAGCCCGGATTCCGGGATGGCACTGGTAATCCTGGATGACAAAATCGTCATAGGAAAAATCATCCAGGTTTCGCACGTCCGGGTTCAGTTTCATGGCGGGGAGGGGGAAGGGCTCGCGGGACAGCTGCAGATCCGCCTGTTCCAGGTGGTTGCTGTACAGGTGCGCATCCCCCAGGGTGTGAATGAAATCCCCGGGCTCCAGCCCGCAGACCTGGGCCACCATCATGGTGAGCAGGGCATAGCTGGCGATGTTGAAAGGCACGCCCAGGAAGACATCGGCGCTGCGCTGGTAGAGTTGGCAGGACAGGCGGCCATCGCGCACATAGAACTGGAAGAAGGCATGGCAGGGCGCCAGGGCCATCTTGCCCCGGGCCACATTCTCCTGGGGCGAGATGCTTTCATCGGGTAAATCGGCCGGATTCCAGGCGGAAACGATGATGCGCCGGGAGTCCGGGGTGGTTTTGATCTGCTCCACGATCTGCCGGATCTGGTCGATGTGGGCGCCGTCCGGCGCTGGCCAGGAGCGCCACTGGTAGCCGTAGATGGGGCCCAGCTCGCCCTTCTCGTCCGCCCACTCGTCCCATATGCTCACGCCATTGTCGCGCAGGTAGGCAATATTGGTGTCGCCCCTGAGGAACCAGAGCAGCTCGTGGATGACGGACTTGAGATGAATCTTCTTGGTGGTGACCAGGGGAAAGCCCTGGCCCAGGTCGAAGCGCATCTGGTGGCCGAACACCGAATAGGTTCCCGTGCCCGTGCGGTCGCCCTTGGGCGCACCCTCTGTGCGCACCCGCTGCAGCAGTTCCAGGTATTGTTTCATCTGTGCGCCGCCTTTCGGTAAGCCACCAGCATCAGCACCACTCCCGCGATAATCATGGGCAATGATAACAACTGCCCCATGGTGAACCAACCACCCGCCAGATAGCCCAACTGCACATCCGGCATGCGAACGAACTCGATGAGGAAGCGAAAGATGCCATAGCCGATGAGAAACAGGGCGGATACGGCCATGGGCGGCCGGGGCCGGCTTGAAAACCACCACAGCAGCACGAACAGCAGCAGCCCTTCCCCCAGGGCCTCGTAGAGCTGGTTGGGATGCAGGGGCGGGGTCCATTCCGTGCCCGGCGGCAGGCCCAGCTTGTCCCGGCACAGGCTGACGAATTCATCGCAGCGCAGCCGCATGGCCCAGGGCAGGTCCGTGGGCTTGCCCCAGAGTTCACCATTGATGAAATTGCCGATACGCCCGGTGAACAGGCCGATGGGAATGTAAGGGGCAATGAAATCCGTGAGCTGGAAAAAGCCCTTGTCATGCTTGCGCTTGTACAGCCACATGGCCGCCAGCACCCCCAGGAAGCCCCCATGGAAAGACATGCCGCCTTCCCAGACGCGGAAGATGCGCGCCGGATCCGCCAGCCAGTCGTTGAAGCCGTAGAACAGGATATAGCCCAGGCGCCCTCCGAGCACCACGCCGATGGCGCAATAGAACAGCAAGTCATCTACCTCCTGGGCCGTCCAGCCGCTATTGCCCTTGGCCACCCGCCACCGCGCCAGGGCCCAGCCGCCCAGCATGCCCACCAGATACATGAGTCCGTACCAGTGCACTTTCAAAGGCCCCAGGGACAGGGCGACGGGATCGATATCGGGATAAATCATCAGAGAGACGGCAGCACGCGCAGGTAGAAGGTTTTGAGATAGGCGGTTTCGGGAATGGCGGGATGCACCGGATGATCCGGCCCCTGCTGGCCCCGCTCCACCAGCTGCAGGAAGCGGTCCCGGTGACGGGAGGCCTGCTGCAGGGTGGTAAGGAGACGTTCGGCGTCCATGTGATAGGAACAGGAAGAACTGACCAGCAGGCCGTCCTTGCCCAGCACGCTCATGGCCGCCTCGTTGATGCGCCGGTAGGCGAGGGTGCCTTCCTTGATGTCCTTTTTGCGCTTGATGAAAGCAGGGGGGTCCACCAGCACGATGTCGTAACGCTCGCCCTGGTGGCGCAGGACCTTGAGGGCGTGAAAGGCGTCTTCCCGCAGAGTGCCCACCCGATCCTCCACCCCGTTGAGAGCCGCATTGGACTCAACCAACTCCAGGGCGCCGGCGGAACTGTCCACGCAGGTGACGGAGGCTGCTCCGGCCCTGGCCGCGCGCACGCCCCAGGCCCCGGCATAGCTGAACAGGTCCAGCACCCGCTTGCCCTCCACCCATGGCAGCAGCCGTTCCCGGTTGGCCGCCTGGTCATAGAACCAGCCGGTTTTCTGACCTTCGAACAGGGAGGTTTCGAATGCGCAGTCACCTTCCTGCAAGCGCACCCTGTCCGGTATCTCGCCGCTGACGACCTCCACATACCGCGCCAGCCCTTCCAGCTCCCGCACGCGGGTATCGTTGCGCAGCAGTATGCCCCTGGGGCGCAACACTTTGTTCAGGGCGCCGATGATGGCCTCTTTCTGTACTTCCATGCCCGCGGTCGTAATCTGCGCCACCAGGTGGTCGCCAAAACGGTCCACCACCAGGCCTGGCACGCCGTCGGATTCACCGAACAGCAGGCGGTAACAGGGTTTTTCATAGATGCGCTGGCGCAGGCCCAGGGCCACCTTGATGCGATGCACCAGCAGGGACTGGTCCGGCAGGCGTTCCTGCCGGCGGCTGACGATACGGGCGCAGATGAGGGAATTGGGATTCACATAGCCCCAGGCCAGCCACTTTTCCTCGTGATTCATCAGGGCCACGGCCTCGCCGGGCTGGAAATCCTTCAGGGGCGAGCGGCGGCTGTCCACCTCGTTGCTGTACACCCACAGGTGTCCGGCGCGCAGGCGGCGTTCCTGGCCTTTCTTGAGGAAGAGTACGGGGATTTCCATGGGGCGCTATTGTGCCCAAAAAGCCGGGCCATTGATAGGCAACAGCTTATCGATCACGGATAATCAGCCTCGTGAACAAGCATTTCGTCCTCATCATCGTCGGCGCCGGGTGGCGGGCATGACGGAAAATCATTTTCATACCCCTTTTGGCGACTACCGCCTGCAGCGTCTGCCCGCCCGGCGCCGCGAGCCCTTGCGGGCCTGGGATGCCGCCGATGAATACCTGCTGCGCCAGCTGGCCGCGCAAGGCGGACCAGCCGCGGACAGCCGCATCCTGATCCTGAACGACAGCTTTGGCGCGCTGGCCACGGCCCTGCACGCCTTCCCTCTGTGGGCGGCATCGGACTCCGTGCTGGGCCAGGAAGCCACCCGCCTCAACTACCGGGCCAACGGCCTTGCCGCCGACAAGCTGCGCCTGCTCACCAGCCTGGAGATGCCCCGGGAAAGCCCCGGGCTGGTCATCATCAGGGCGCCCAAGACCCTGGCGCTGCTGGAATACCAGCTCCATCGCCTGCGCCCCCTGCTCAGCCCGGCCACCCGAATCCTGGTGGCTGGCATGATGAAGGCCCTGCCCGCAGCGGTGTGGAAACTGCTGGAATCCCTGCTGGGGCCGGTACAGACCTTTCCCGGGCGGAAGAAGGCCAAGCTCATGGAAGTCCGCTTCGCCCCTGGCCTGGTGACACCCCCCAATCCCTATCCCGGCAGCTACCGGCTGGAGAACACGCCCTATCGCATCATCAACCACGCCAACGTGTTTTCCCGGGAGAAGCTGGACATTGGCACCCGTTTCTTCCTCCAGCATCTGCCCAAGAGACAGGGTGAGGAAAGGGTCCTGGATCTTGGCTGCGGCAACGGCGTGCTGGCCCTGATGACCCTGCACCACAACCCTGAAGCCCGGGTGTACTGCGTGGATGAATCTCACATGGCCGTGGCTTCCGCCCGGGCCACGCTGGAAGCGGCCTTCGGGCCGGAGCATGGGGCGGAATTTCACGCGGCCTGGAACCTGGCCTCCTTTTCCTCCGGCAGCATGGACCGGGTGCTGTGCAACCCGCCATTCCACCAGCAACAGGTGGTGGGGGATCATATCGCCAGAAACATGTTCCGGGACGCCAGACGGGTATTGCGGGAAGGCGGCGAGCTATGGGTGGTGGGCAACCGCCACCTGGGGTATCACAAAACCCTGAAGCGGCTGTTCGGCAATGCGGAACTGATTGCCTCCAATCCCAAATTCGTGGTGCTGCGTGCGGTCCGCCTGTCGGGCGCCAAAGGATCGCGCTAGGCTGATAAGCCGCTACCAGGGCATGAAGGAGTTCATGACGCGCATGGGCTTGTTCATCTGGCGCATGTCGCGGCCCATGAGGCCGGTGTTGATGGTCATCACCCGTATATCGTTTTTCATGGCGCCAATATCGTCAGTAACCGTCTGAATGGAAGCATCCATGCTTTCGATTTTCTCCGCCATGTGGCCGGTATCGCCCCGCATCTGGGCAATGTCCCCGGTGAGCATGTCCATGCTGTCGTTGACCTTGTTGAAGGACAGGGCGATTTCCCCCATGGTTCCGTTCATACTGGCGATGTTTTCATCCATGTTCTGAACATTCTTCACCAGCAGATTGATCTGTTCCGTCATGATGGCGATATTGCCGGACAGCTGGGAGATATTCCGCGACATCTGCGCCATGTTGGATTCCATGGCCGGATCGAAGGACTGGGACATGGAATGCATGTCCTTGGTGACGTGATAGATGAGATAGAAACCCGACAGGCCCAGCAAGCCCAGGATGATCATGGCTGGATAGATCATGCGCTCCCAGCGGCGCACGCTCTGGTCGAAGGAGCGGAAAAAACGGGTGAGAGAGATCTCCAGCTTGACCATCGCCTTCTGTTCCGGCGAAAGGTTCTTGTAGTCTGGCGCAAAAGTGCGGGGGTCTTTTTCGAACATACGGCCTGCCTGTTACTGCAAGGCCGGGAAATTCCGGCCATTAAAACATCTTAGGGTATTCCCGGCAGACTGCCGATGACCTTGGTCAATTAACCGGTAGGTCGGGCTTCAGCCCGACAAGACTCCGTAGTTGGCACTGTTGTCGGGCTGAAGCCCGACCTACAGCAACACCTTCTCCACCCCATGCCCTTTTATCTTGTCGATGAAGGCCTGCTGCCAAGCGGAGCCCAGGCGCTGGCTGGCGATTTCCACCACGATATAGTCGGTCTTGAGGCCGGTTTCGGCTTCATATTTGAGCAGCCCCTGCTGGCAGGCAGGACAGCTGGTGAGGATGCGCTTCTCGCCATCCCCCAGGGCGGCCAGATTCTGGCGCAAATCCTCGGCCTTGCGGTAGCGCAGCTGGCTGGCGATGTCCGGCCGGCTGGTGCCCAGGGTGCCAGATTCGCCACAGCAGCGGTCGGTGAGACGCACTTCCTTGCCCATGAGGCGTGTAGCCACCTCCAGGGGGGCATGAGTCTTCATGGGGCTGTGACAGGGATCGTGGAACAGGTAGTCCCTGTCCTGACGGCCGTCCAGGGTGACGCCTTTCTCCAGCAGCCATTCATGGATGTCCAGCAAGCGGCAGCCCGGGAAGATGCGCTGGAATTCGTACTTGAGCAGCTGGTCCATGCAGGTGCCGCAGGAGACGATGACGGTCTTGATGTCCAGATAGTTGAGAGTGTTGGCCACCCGGTGGAACAGCACCCGGTTCTCCGTGGTGATGCGCCGTCCGGTGTCCTCATCGCCATTGGCGCTCTGGGGATAGCCGCAGCACAGATAGCCCGGCGGCAGCACCACCTCGGCGCCGGTTTCGTAGAGCATGGCGATGGTGGCCAGGCCGATATCGGAGAACAGGCGCTCGGAGCCGCAGCCGGGGAAGTAGAACACGGACTCGGCTTCCTCGCTGGGCAGGTCCGGGCGGCGGATAATGGGCACCTGGCTCTTGTCTTCCAGGCCCAGGGCGGCGCGGTAGGAGAGGGTAGGCAGCTTCACCTCGATGGGCCGGCGCACCAATTCCACCACCAGGGGCTTCACCCCGGGGTTGCCCGTGGTGTTGGCTGGCGGCTGGCGGCTGTCGCCCAGCAAGCCCAGGCCCTTGAACAGCCTGTGCCCCAGGCTGATGCCCTTGAAGCCCCAATCCGCCAGAGCCTTGCGCAGCAGGCGGATGGCCCGGGGGCTGGTGGTGTTGAGAAACTTCATGGCCGCCCAGCCGCCGGGGCTGAAGCGTTTCTGGCCCCGGTCCACCAGGATGCGGCGCATGCGCACGGTGACGTCGCCGAAGTCGATGTTCACCGGGCAGGGATTCAGGCATTTGTGGCACACGGTGCAGTGGTCGGCCACGTCGTTCATCTCGTCGAAATGGCGCAGGGACAGGCCCCGGCGGGTCTGCTCCTCGTAGAGGAAGGCTTCGATCATCAGCCCCGTGGCCAGTATCTTGTTGCGCGGCGAGTAGAGCAGATTGGCCCGGGGGATATGGGTCTGGCATACGGGCTTGCACTTGCCGCAGCGCAAGCAGTGCTTGACGTCGTCGTTGAGCAGGCCCAGCTCACTCTCCTCCAGGATGATGGCTTCCTGCTGCAGCAGGCGCAGGGAAGGGGTGTAGGCCCCTTCCAGGCCGGAGCCGGGCAGCAGCTTGCCGGGATTGAAATGGCCCGCCGGGTCCACCTGCTCCTTGTAGGCGGCGAAATCCCGCAGCTTGTCGTCTTCCAGATACTGGATCTTGGTCAGGCCGATGCCGTGCTCGCCGGAGATGACCCCGTCCAGGGAGCGCGCCAGTTCCATGATGCGGTCCACCACCCGCTCCGCCTCGTGGAGCATGGCGTAGTTGTGGGAATGCACGGGGATGTTGGTATGCACATTGCCGTCCCCGGCGTGCATGTGCAGGGCCACGAACAGGCGGCCGTCGCGGATGCGGCGGTGAATGGTGTCCAGCTCCTTGCGCAGGGGCTTGAAATCCTGGCCGGCGAAGATGTCCTTGAGGCGCTGCTCCACTTCCCGCCGGTAGGACTGGCGCAGATCCCGCCGCAGCATGAGATCCAGCAGGCTGTCGCCGGGCCGCAGGGCGGCGAGGGCGGTTTCGTCCAGCAGTTCCCGGTGAGCCTCGGCAGCTTCATTCAGATGCGCCAGCACCTGCTGCCAGCGCTGGCGGGCCTGCTCCACCAGGGCGCGGGCGGCGGCCTGCTTGTCCGCCATGATGCGCCGGTTTTCCTCGGAATCGGCGAAATCCACCACGCAGCGGCACAGGCGGCCCAGGTCGGAATCCAGGAATTCCAGTACGCCGTCCATGATGGCCAGCTTGTTGGCGATGGACTGCTCGATATTGATGGCCTCTATGCCCCGGCTGTATTCCGCCAGGCGCTCCAGGGGGATGACCACGTCCTCGTTGATCTTGAAGGCGTTGGTGTGGGCGGAAATGGCGGCGGTGCGCGCCCGGTCCAGCCAGAACTGGCGGCGGGCCTCGGGGCTGGCGGCGATGAAGCCTTCCCCGTCCCGGGCCCGGGCCAGGCTCACCACCTGCCCGGCGGCCTGTTCCAGCAGCGGCTCATCGTCGCCGATGAGATCGGCAATGAGCACCATCTTGGGCCTTTCCCGCCGGGACGCCTTGGTGGTGTATTTCACCGCGCGGATGTAGCGCTCGTCCAGGTGCTCCAGGCCCAGCATGCGCACGCCGTCCTGCCCCTGGATGTAGTCGCGCAGCTCCACGATGGCGGGCACGGCGCGGCTGATGTCCGGGCCGAAGAATTCCAGGCAGACGGTGCGCACATGGGCCGGCATGCGGTGCAGGATGAAGCGCGCCGAGGTGATGAGGCCGTCGCAGCCTTCCTTCTGCACCCCGGGCAGGCCGGCCAGGAACTTGTCCGTGACATCCTTGCCCAGGCCGGTCTTGCGAAAGCGGCGGCCGGGAATCTCCAGCAGCTCATCGGGCTTCAGCCCGGTCCGGCCGTCGGGGTGGAAATGGCGGATGCGGAAACGCACGGTTTCCTGCTCATGGATCTTGCCCAGGTTGTGATCCAGGCGCTCCACCTCCAGCCAGTTGCCTTCCGGGGTGACCATGCGCCAGGAGGCCAGGTTGTCCAGGGTGGTGCCCCAGAGCACGGCCTTCTTGCCCCCGGCGTTCATGGCGATATTGCCGCCGATGGTGGATGCGTCCTGTGACGTGGGATCCACGGCAAAGGCCAGGCCCGCTGCCTCGGCGGCCTCTGACACCCGGCGGGTGACCACCCCGGCGCCTGTGCGGATGGTCGGCACCTTGCCCTCCACGCCGGGCAGTTCTATTTCTTCCACAGCGGACAGGTCTTCCAGCTTTTCCGTGTTGATTACCGCGCAATGGGCGTCCAGGGGCACGGCGGAGCCCGTGTAGCCCGTGCCGCCGCCCCGGGGAATCAGGCTCAGGCCCGCTTCGATGCAGGCGCGCACGATGGGGGCGACTTCTTCCTCCCGGTCGGGAGAGATGACCACGAAGGGCAGCTCCACCCGCCAGTCCGTGGCGTCCGTGGCATGGGACACCCGGGCCAGGCCGGAGAAATCCACGTTGTCCGCCCGGGTGATGCCTTCCAGGGCCTTGCGCACCTTTTGGCGCAGGCGGATGTTGGCGGCAAAGCAGTTGGCGAAGCGATCCACGGCCTCCCGCGCCGCTTCCAGCAGGCGGGCGGCCTTTTCGTTGTCGTTGAGGCGGCCCTCGAACTGGTCCAGGCGGTGATTCAGGGCGTGAATGAGCGCATTGCGGCGCTCGGTGTTCTGCTGCAGGTCGTCCTGCAAATAGGGGTTGCGCGCCACCACCCACATATCCCCCAGCACCTCGAACAGCATGCGCGCGGAACGCCCGGTACGGCGGCTGCCCCGCAGTTCCTCGATGAGCCGCCAGTTCTCCTCTCCCAGGAAGCGGATGATGATTTCCCGGTCGGAATAGGAGGTGTAGTTGTAGGGGATTTCGCGGATGCGCTGGCTCATGGCCGTGACAGATTGAGGCAAAGGGGCATTATACACCCCCGGGACTGGCGACAAGCCCGGGCAGCCCCACCGTCAGGAACATAAAGAATGCCATGAAAGCCGCCTTCCTCGACATCCTGCTGGAGTCGTATTGCGCCCTACAGGCTGGAGCTTCGGGACGGGACAGGCCAGGCGATTCGGGAAGAGTCGGCGTTCAGATGTGGATTCGCGATGGAATCAATAGCCTGAAAATGGCGGGACATCCTTGTCCCGCACCGGCAGATCGAATTTTTCGAGCTGCCTTAAAGCCCAAAGGTCCTGACGATGAACACGGCCATCTGGGCCCGGTTCAGCAATGCTTCCGGGCAATAGTTGTTGGCATCACAGCCGCTGGTTATGCCTTCCGCTGCCAACTGCTCTATCCAGGCAGCCGCCCACCGTGTGGCGGGAACATCATCGAACACGGTGCCAGTGGCAGCCGGAGGGACATAGTTCTGGCCGTGTTTTGCCCGCAGAAGGAATACCGCCATCTGCGCCCGGTTCAGCGAGGCGTCCGGGCAATAGTTGCTGGCATCGCAGCCGCTGGTTATGCCTTCTGCGGCCAACTGCTCTATCCAGTCAGCCGCCCAATAGGTGGCGGGAACATCATCGAACATCGTGCCAGTGGCGGTCGGCGGAACATAATCCTTACCGTGTTTTGCCCGAAGCAGGAACACCGCCATCTGGGCACGATCCACGTCATCGTCCGGACAATACTCTGTCGGGGTGCAACCACTGGTGATGCCATTGGCGGCAAGGGTTTCTATGTAGGAAAACGCCCAGTGGGTCTGGGGAACGTCCGTGAACCGGATCAGGGTTATGGGAGCCTTCCAGGCGCCTCGCCCGTGAGAGAAAACATAGAGTACCGGCTTACCGGAAATGATTTCCATGTCCAGCGATTCCACCACCACATTGGCGAAGTCGGTGTTTTCCTGCGCCCAGCTGGCGCCACCATCGATGGAAACGAACATACCCAGATCCGTGGCCAGCAACAAATGGCTGCTATTGTTCGGGTCCACCATCAGATCGTGGGCGGGAATATCCGGCAGGTTATTGGTGATATCAGACCAGCTGGCCCCACCATTGACGGTCTTGAATACATGGCTACACCCAAAGGTGGATGAGGTGGCGTAAGCCACCTGGTCACTGCCCGGGGCAAAACGTACAGAAGAGATGTAACAGTTGGCATCCGGGGTGACTGAAGGCCAGTTGGTGGTGGCATTGGTGCTCAGGGCCGCCGTCTGGTAACGAATCTGTCCATCTTCGAAACCGGCCAGTACCGCGTCGGAGTTCACGGGAGAAACTGCGATGGCGCTGAGGGAAGCCCCATTGTCCGTGCTGGCCTGTACCCAATTGTCGGCAGCGTCGGTGGTCCGCCACAGATAGTCGCCGCCAAGCCACAGGTTATCGGCATTGCCCGGATCCATGGCGTGCGGCGTAATGAACAGGAAGCCGTGGTCCAGGTTGGTATCAATGCCATTTGTCGCCCCGGCCCAGCTACTGCCGCCATCCGTGGATTTTTTCAAGCTCAGACGGGTATAGGAAGAATAAAGTATCTGGGTATTGTTGGGGTCGATGGAGACGTAACCACCATCACCGCCCCGAATCTCTTCCCACTGGTTGGGACCATCGGTATCATTGCCACGCAGGGTCCCGTTGTCCTGCGCACCACCAAAATAGGTGGCGCCGTCGGGATAGGCCTGGCCATCGTAAAACTGGGTCACGCCATAGCTGTTGTTGAGATTCTGCCAGCCTATGTTCTCGATCCACTGAACATCCCCATAGGTACTAGGGCAAACTTCCGAGGCCGCTGCGGTGCCACTGGCTGTGGCGTCGCTGGCCCGATAGATCCCGCCATCATTGGCCACATACATCGTTTTGTTGTTGACCCCGTCATAATCGGGATCAAACACAATCACATGCTGGTCTGCGTGGGGTGAGTCGGAGTTGATCCCGCCCTGCCTTGGGTCAAGCCACCAATAGGAAGCGATGGCCCAGTTTTGGCCAGCATCATCCGAAACCATAAGTTCGATGCCACCGGTCCAGACACGATCGGGGTCGGTCGGATCGACGGCGATCACATTGTCATACCAACCCTGGTTGGAAAACCCGTTGTTCCAACACAACAAAGAAGCCGGATTGGTCAGTTGCACCGTATTCAACGAGTGGCCGTTGATGAGGTTGCTGGTGTTGCCGTTATCCACCTGCGTAGTCCAGGTATCACCTCCATCCGTGGTACGGTACACGGCTTGCAGACCATGACGATAATCAGGCTCGACACTGCCATCATGGGAGGCCAGTACATAGAGAATGGCCTGGTTCGATGGTGCCAGGGCCATGGAAGCCCGTGCCATGCCCGTGGGGTTCAATACGGCACTCCAGGCAGGCGTGGCCGCCTGAGCATTGGTGGAACGCCAAATCATGTGATCATTACGATTGCCATCAGAGGAAGAACAACTGGCAAACAACACATCCTGGTTGTTCAGGTCAGTGCGCAACTGCAATTGGGTACAGCGCCCGTTGCGGTGGTTGGTGCCGTCGTTCAGATTCATGGCCGTCCAGCTCGCGCCCCCGTCCGTGCTGCGAAACAAGCCGCTGTTGGTAGCCGCGTAGATGCGACTGCTATCCCAGGCGGAAATTTTCAGGTCATTGACATAGTGGAAGTCAGACCCGGTGGTGGAAGCCAGCTGAGTCCAGCTTGCGCCGGCATTCGTGGTCTTGAATATACCCGCGCCTCGAACCGCATCGACATTGAAAAAGCCTTCACCGGTACCGGCATACAATACATCGCTGTCGTTGGGGTCCATTACCAGCGAATTCACCGCCAGATTACCCATGAGATCATTCAGCGGCTGCCAACTGACACCTCCATTGGTAGATTTCCACACACCCCCCGCCACGGCTGCGGCATAGAGGGTGTTGGTATTGTCAGGATCGATCACCAGTTGCCGGGTACGACCGCCAATATTGCCCGGCCCCAGAAATGTCCAGCCGTCAAAGGTGACCGCATTGGGACCACTGCTGTCACCTGGTGCCACGAACCGACCCATTGGACTGGAATACAGGGGCAACTGCTTCGCCATTTGCCGAGCCCGCTGATAGAGCGCATAGTCCAATGTGTGTTCTCCGCGTGGGGCACGTTTGAACACGAAGAAATCATTGGCCTCCTGCGGCTGATCGGGGCGCTCCAATTTTTTCGGTGCATCCGGGGCAGAAATCCGCTGCTCATTCTGACAGGCAACCAGGAGCAACATCAAAGATAAAAAGGCATAACGAATCATGGCAATTGTCCCCGCTAATCTGGCGTACAACAGACAGCTTAGTCCGATTTCCTCAAAAAAACCAGGTATTGTCATAATGATGCAGGGTAAGCGCATAACTAAACTCAAACAAAAAACCTTAGCTGATAGATAATGGCTTTTCGGCAGGAATATTAAAAACACCATGAAAGCCGTCTTTCTCGACTACGCCTCCATCGACACTGGCGACCTGGACCGGAGCAGGCTGACCGCCACGGTGGAGGACTGGGACTGGCATGACGCCACCAACCGGGATCGGACTGCGGCCCGCCTGGCCGGGGCGGATATCGTGGTGTCCAACAAGGTGCCCCTGGACAGGGAGGTACTGGCCGCGGCCCCGGCCCTCAGGCTCATCTGCATCGCCGCCACGGGCACGGACAAGATCGACCTGGAGGCCGCCCGGGAACTGGGCATACAGGTTTCCAATGTGGTGCGCTACGCCACCCCCGCCGTGGTACAGCATGTCTTTTCCCTGATCCTGGCCCTGAGCACCAGGCTCATTTCCTATCATGAGGAAGTCAGGGCAGGGGAGTGGCAGGCCCAGGACAACTTCTGCCTGCTCAAGCATCCCATCCGGGAGATCGCCGGCAAGACCCTGGGCATCGTCGGTGCGGGGGAGCTGGGACGGGGCGTGGCCCGGGTGGCCGAGTGCTTCGGCATGAAAGTTCTGTTCGCTCAACGCCCCGGCAGTGAACACTTCCTACCGGGACGGGTGCCCCTGCAGGACGTTTTGCCCCAGGTGGACATTCTCAGCCTGCACCTGCCCCTGGCGGAGAACACCCGCAACCTCATCGGGCCTGCCGAGCTGGCCCTGATGAAGCCCGATGCCCTGCTCATCAATACGGCCCGGGGAGGCATCGTGGACGAAGCCGCTCTGGCCGACGCCCTGCGTCAGGGCCGCCTGGGCGGTGCCGGTATCGACGTGCTCGCCCAGGAGCCGCCCAAGGACGACAGTTCCCTGCTGGCCGACGACATTCCCAATCTCATCCTCACCCCCCACACGGCCTGGGCCAGCCGCGAGGCCCGCCAGCGGCTGCTGGATGAAATCGCGCGGAACATCCTGGCCTTTCGTCAGGGTAAGGCGAGGAATTGCGTGAACTGCTCCCAATCATGACAAAGGTGCAGGGCGGGACATGAGTGCTGCTCCTGTCAATCGGGAATCCCGCCTTCCACCATCAGAGGCCGCATGGCCTTGAGCAGGCTGGAGAACAAATTCTTGTTCTGCTGCTCTTCTGCCGCCAGCAGCTGTTTCATGTGCTCCCGCTGGGTGGGCATGGTGAAGCAGGCCGGGCAGGAATCGGGAATGATGGGCAGGCCCGCCTGCGAGGCAAACTCCCGGGTCTGGCGCTCACGCACATAGACCAGGGGGCGAATGATGCGGATGTCCCCGGCATCATTCAGATAATGGGCCTTCATGGTACGCAGTTGTCCGCCATGGAAGGCCGACATGAGAAAGCTCTCCGCCAGGTCATCCAGATGCTGGGCCAGAGCCAGCACATTGTAGCCATGCTCCCGGCAGGTGGAATACATGATGCCCCGCTTCATGCGCGCGCAGTAGGCGCAGAAAGAGTCCCCGCTCATGCGTACTTTGGCTTCCTCCATGATGGGCTGTCGGGCATAGTGCCAGGGCAGGCCCAGGCGGTCGTAGTAATCCGTGAGAGAAGATGGATCGAAGCCCTCCACCTCCGGGTCCACCGTGAGTATGCCCAGCTCGAACTTCACCGGCGCATAGGTCTGCAGATGGGCCAGAATCTGCAGCAGGCTCAGGGAATCCTTGCCACCGGAAACCCCCAGCAGGATGCGGTCGCCCTCGCGGATGAGATCGTAGTCGGCAATGGCCCGCCCTACCTTGCGCAGCAGGGACTTGGGCGGCTTGGCGCAGCGGCTCATGAGCAATACCAAACGAAAGATGTACCTTATTTCATGAAGGCGGATGCTTTGGACGATGGCCGAACGGCGCAATCACGAAGCCCCTGATTTCTGTATCCTCGAAAGACTCCTTCGTCAACGGCCGTTGGGCAGAGATTCGATGAGTTCAATGACAGATTTGTTACGGTAGCGCCGTCCGCGAAACAGTTTCCACCAGGCGCCCCGGAGATACCACAGGGGCAGGCTGCGGATGTAGTCCATCTGATGCCTGATGGCATCGGCCACCAGCCGGGTGACGGGAACATCCACCTTGTCGGGGCTGACGCCAAACCTCTGGATCAGGTAATCCCTGGCCTCGAGATGTTTCTGGTACAAGGCATCCGGCGCCATATCCACGAACACCTGCAACATGATATTGGGAGGCTGGGGCAAAAACAGGGCGTCGGGAGTATCGCTGCTCACCAGGACGTATTGGTCATTGAAGCTGCTGATGATGTCCAGCCACTGCTTGTCGCCGAAACAATAGAGCAGCACCAGAATGTCCCTTTCGGGTGACAACCAGGCGTTCACTTCCAGCGGCTGGTCACTGCCCAGGGTACCGTAGAAATCGAACTGGCTTTCCGGCTGGAATCCTCGTTGATGGACCCACAGGCGGAATCTTTCGTCCGGGGGCAGACCCTCGCCCTCCCGGGGTTTGATGAGCGCTTCGGGATGACTCATCTTGCGTACCGACAGCACCACCAGCAGATTGATCAGGACGAAATACCCTAGCGCCAGCAGCAGGAGCAGGTAGATCCAGTTGTTCATGACGGTTTCTCCTTGTATTTCTCTGTTGTCAGCACCTGAACGGCCAGCTCAGGGAGGGCATTTTCTGGTATGCTAACAGGTTTTCCCGGATATGGTCGGGAGCCAGCAGATTCAGGATCGAAAAGCCCAATGAAGTCACAAATCACAAAGCTCGTTTCCACCGCACTGGACGCCCTGGAAAGCGAAGGCGTTCTCGACCCGGCCCGGCGCCAGCCGCCGGTGGTGGAGCGCACCCGGGATGCTTCCCATGGAGATTTTGCCACCAATGCCGCCATGGTCAATGTCAAGGCCGCGGGCATGAAGCCCCGGGACCTGGCGCAGAAGATCGTCGCCGCCCTGCCCGATGATCCCCAGATGGAAAAGGTGGAGATCGCCGGGCCGGGCTTCATCAATTTCCACCTGTCCGCCAGTGCCTACCATGCCGTGGTGCCGGAGATTTTGCGCCTGGCCCACGACTATGGCCGCTCGGACCTGGGCAAGGGAAAGAAGGTGCAGGTGGAATTCGTGTCCGCCAATCCCACGGGGCCCTTGCATGTGGGCCATGGCCGGGGGGCGGCCTATGGCGCAGTGGTGGCGGATTTGCTTGCCGCCGTGGGCTTCGAGGTGCACCGGGAATACTATGTGAACGATGCCGGGCGGCAGATGAACATCCTGGCCGCTTCCGTGTGGCTGCGTTATCTGGAGCTGGCGGGGGAGGAGCTGACTTTCCCCAGCAACGGCTACAAGGGCGATTATGTCTGGGACATTGCCGCCACCCTGCACCGGGAGCATGGTGACGACTACCGTTTCGACGCTGATATGGTGTTCAATGACGTTCCCCCGGACGAGCCGGATGGCGGCGACAAGGAACAGCATATCGACGCCCTCATCGAGCGTTGCAAGAGCCTGCTGGGAGACAACCGTTACCGCTATGTCTTCGAACTGGCCCTGAACACCATTCTGGATGATATCCGCGACGACCTGGAGAAGTTCGGCGTGGTCTATGAGCAATGGTATTCCGAGCGCAGCCTGGTGGAATCCGGCGCCGTGAACAAGGCCATAGACCGCCTGCGTGATGCCGGTTATCTCTATGAAAAAGAGGGCGCCTGGTGGTTCCGCTCCACGGACTTCGGCGACGAGAAGGACCGGGTGGTGGTGCGCGACAACGGCCAGACCACCTATTTCGCCTCGGACATTGCTTATCACATGGACAAGCTGGAGCGCGGTTTCGACCGGGTCATCGATGTCTGGGGGGCGGACCATCATGGCTATGTGCCCCGGGTGAAAGCGGCCCTCGAGGCTCTGGGCGATGATGCCGACAAGCTGGACGTGCTTCTGGTGCAGTTCGCCATTCTCTATCGCAATGGCGAGAAGCTGGCCATGTCCACCCGCTCTGGCGAATTCGTCACCCTGCGCCAGCTGCGCAAGGAAGTGGGGCGGGACGCGGCGCGCTTCTTCTATGTCATGCGCAAATGCGAACAGCACCTGGACTTCGACCTGGACCTGGCCAAGTCCCAGTCCAGCGACAACCCGGTGTACTATGTGCAATATGCCCACGCGCGCATCTGCGCGGTGCTGCGCCAGGCGAAAGACAAGGGCCTGGACATAGAGCCCAGCCCCGGCGTACAGAATCTGGAGCGTCTCACCGAATCCCACGAGCTGGCCCTGCTCAACAGCCTGTCCCGCTATCCTGAAGTGGTGGAGGCCGCAGCCCTCAACGAGGAGCCTCACCAGCTCACCCATTACCTGCGCGATCTGGCCAACGATCTGCATACCTACTACAACGCCCACCAGTTTCTGGTGGATGACCACGCCCTGCGGGATGCCCGCATCAAGCTCGTTCTTGCCACCCGGGAGGTGCTGCGCAATGGGCTGAACCTGATAGGCGTATCCGCACCGGAGAGCATGTAATGGCCAGAGACTACAAGGGACGCGCCAACCGGGGTAAAAAGCAGAAGAAGGCCGTACCGGCCTGGGTATGGCTGCTCACAGGCTTCATTCTCGGCGGCGTCAGCGTGGGCTTCGTATGCCTGAAATACGCGCCCCATGGCGTCCAGGACAACTGGATTGGCGACCGGCCGCCGGTGGCCAGAAAAAGCGCGCCGCCCAAGCTGTCGCCGGAGCCGGCCCGGGTGCACCGGCCGAAATTCGATTTCTACAACCTGCTGCCCGATCAGGAAGTGCTGATTCCCGACGAGGAAGTGGAACGTCAGGTGAAACAGTCGCCAGCCCCGCCTCCGGTGAAAACGCCGGACACCCGGGCCGAACCGGCAGCGTCTTCCCGGCCCAGGGCCACGGGCAAGCGCTACATGGTGCAGGTGAGCTCCTTCCGCAACAGGAAGGAAGCGGAAACCCTCAAAGCCAGGCTGGGCCTGCTGGGGCTCAGGGCTCGCGTGAGCAGCGCCAAGATCAAGAACGCGACCTGGTATCGGGTCCAGCTCGGGCCATATCAAAACGCCGCCGCCATGCAGGATGTGCGCAGGCAGCTCGCCAGCAGCGGCTACAAGTCCCTGGCCATTGCCCTCAAATAGGATGACATAAGCCTCTCCCCCGGAGGATGTCGTAAAAGTCCTTCCCTGGGCTTTCACGACTCGGAATCGGAAAATGGCGATGCATCCCCGCATCGCGGAGGTGGGTTGGGGAGGGGCGGCACAATGGCGTGCCATGACGGTTAGTGGGATACTTACGCACTGATATGGCCGCAGCATGCTCAGTCAGGGCAATCTGGTCATAATTCCATATCGTTTGATTTCTTCAGGGAGGACTGAAATGAAAACGGCTTTGCACTGGTATGAGCCGGACAAGGGATGGGAAAGCGATAAGGGACAGGCCGGGGATGGCCCCGATACCCTGGTGCTGGTGTTCGGCAGCCTGCCGCAAGCGCAGCTGCAGGACGCGCTGGGCGTACTGCATGCTGAGTATCCCAATTCACTATTCATGGGCTGCTCCACGGCGGGAAATATCGTCGATGTGCGTTTTCTGGAGCAGGGGCTGGTGGCCCTGGCCGTGGAATTCGAACATTCCAGCCTGATTCTCAACTGCCTGAGAAAAACGCCGGAAGACGATTCCCTCTCCGTCGGCGGCAAGCTCGCGGAATCCCTGGCAGGATGTGAAGACCTGAATTCGGTATTCGTGCTTTCCGAGGGGCTGCATATCAATGCCTCGCAACTGGTGCAGGGGTTCAACCAGGTTTTTCGGGGGCGCATTCCTGTCACAGGAGGATTGGCCGGTGATGGAACCCGCTTCCAGTCCACCTGGGTGATGCAGCAGGGCGAGATTTTCGACGACATGATCTGTGCCCTGGGAATCAGCGGCAGGCGTTTCGGAATGGCCTATGGCTCCCGTGGCGGCTGGGATGTGCTGGGGCCCGAGCGGCTCGTGACCCGTTCCGAAGAGAATGTGCTGTACGAGCTGGATGGCCAGCCTGCCCTGGGACTCTACAAACGCTATCTCGGGGAGCGGGCCAGTGAACTGCCGGCTTCCGGCATGCTGTTTCCCCTGGCCCTGAAGGCAGAAGGGGAAGAAGATGAACCCAGGGTGCGCACCATTCTGGGCATGGATGAAGCACAGCAGTCCATCACCTTTGCCGGGGACATTCCCCAGGGCGGCCTGGTGCAGCTCATGCGGGCCAATTTCGACCGGCTCATCGACGGGGCGGAAGATGCCGCCAGTAGCATGGACTTGGCATCCTATGCCGGCGGTCCCCTGTGCTGTATTGCCATCAGCTGCGTGGGACGGCGGCTGGTGCTGGGTCCCCGGGTGGAAGAGGAAATCGAGGCGGTAAGGGAACGCCTGCCCGCCGAAACCCGGCAGATCGGTTTCTATTCCTACGGGGAACTTTCTCCGTTGAGTTCGGGCCTATGTGATCTGCACAACCAGACCATGACCCTGACGCTGTGGTGGGAATACTGATGCACCGGCTTCTGAAACGGCAACTGAAAAAACTGCGGCTGGACGCGGACCGCCCGCCGGACGACAAAGCCTGGCGGCAGTTCCTGAAGATGGTGGATGGTGCCTACCGTCAGGCAGACCAGGATCGCTATACCCTGGAACGTTCCCTGTCCATTTCCTCGGAGGAAATGCAGTCCCTGTACCAGCGCCTCAAGACCAGCACCGAGGCGCGCATGCACGCCGTGGCCGAGGCGTTTCCGGATCTTCTGTTCTTCCAGGATGAGGATGGCCGCTTCCTGGACGTCCTGGCTGCCCATCCGGAAATGCTTTATGTTCCCCGGGAGCAAATCATCGGTCACACCATGGAAGATATCTTTTCCGCAGAATATTCCCGGCAGTTCCGGCGGCTGCTGCAGAAAACCCTGGAGACAGGGAAGTTACAGCAGCTCGAATACCACATGCCGGACGCCAATGGTGAAGACAGGCTGTATGAAGCCCGCGTGGTCCCCATGGGCGTGCAGGAGGACGGTAAGCGCGCCCTGCTGACTGTGGTGCGCGATATCACTGTTGCCCGCCGGGAGGAAACCTGGGCGGGCTTGGTAAGCAAGGCGGTGAGCGCGGCCCGCGAAGGCATCATCATCCTGGACCAGGACAAGCGCGTCATTTCAGCCAACCCGGCCATCGAGAACATTTGCCGCCGGGCCCTCGAGGAAGTGCTGAACAAGCCCGTTTCCGTACTCAGCGAGCCAGATGCCGTGTTGGCAGATGCAGCGTTCTGGCGTGAGGTGGATGAAAAAGGCAGCTGGCACGGAGAGATCCAGACGGGTTGTTCCGGTGGAACCCAGGCATACCTGTGGCTGAGCATCGACCGCGTGCAGCTGGAAGCCCAGGGCGCGCCCCATTACGTAATGCTGCTCAACGACATTTCCGAGCTGCATGCCTCGCGGAAAAAGCTGGAGAAGCTGGCCACGCAAGACCCCCTCACGGGGCTGCCCAACCGCGTCCTTTTCCAGGACAGGCTGGAACAGGCTCTGGTGCGATCGGCCAGAAACAAGACCACCGGGGCCCTGCTGTTCCTGGACCTGGACCGTTTCAAGATCATCAACGACAGCCTGGGGCACCAAGTGGGGGATTTGCTGCTGCAGGCGGTGGCGGAGCGCTTGAGCCACCATATCCGCGAGATGGATACCCTGGCGCGCATGGGGGGTGATGAATTCACGCTGATTCTGGAGGATCTGCGCCATCCTGGTGATATCGTGAAAGTCCTGGAGAAGCTGCTCCAGGCGCTGCGCAAGGTGTTCAAGATTGGCGCCCATGAGCTGCGCACCACCGCCAGCATCGGCGTCAGTATCTTTCCCCGGGACGGGCAGGATGCGGATGAACTGATCAAACATGCCGATACCGCCATGTATTCGGCCAAGGACAGCGGCGGGGATCAGTACCGCCTGTTCACGGAGAAACTGACCCTTTCGGCCTATTCCTATTTCGACACCGAGCAGGGATTGCACAATGCCCTGGAGCGGAGGGAGTTTTATCTCCTGTACCAGCCCCAGTATGAACTGGCCACGGGCAGCCTGATCGGGGTGGAAGCGCTGCTGCGCTGGCATCGGCCCGGCAAGGGGATGATCGGTCCCGATGAATTCATTCCCATGGCGGAAATGATTGGCCTCATCGAGCCCCTGGGCGCCTGGGTCAGGGAAGCGGTCTGCCAGCAGATCGTCGCCTGGCGGGATGCCGGGACCGTGCCGCCCCGGGTGGCGGTCAACATCTCCAGCCGGGAGTTGGTGAATCCTGGTTTGAACGCCCAGGTGGCCAACCTCCTGGCCCGTTACCGGGTGCCGGCGGAACTGCTCGAGTTCGAAATCACCGAGAGCGCTATCATCAAACGCGGGGATGTGGCTTGCCGGAACCTGCTCAGACTGACGGAAATGGGTATCGAACTGGCGATAGACGATTTCGGCACAGGCCATTCCTCCCTGGTCAATCTCAAGCGTTTTCCACTGACCAGCATCAAGATCGACAGGAGTTTCATTCGCGATGTACTCCTGGATCCCAATGACGAAGCCATCGTGCGCGCCACCATCGTCCTGGCGAAAAGCTTTGGTATGCAGACCATCGCCGAAGGGGTGGAGAATGTCCAGCAGCTGGATTTTCTGCGTCGTGCCGGCTGCGAGGTGGTACAGGGATTCTTGTGTGGCAAACCCATGAGTCCCAAGGGAATAAGCGATCTGATGCAGGCCGGCACGCCATTTGGCACCTGCTGACCGTTATTGGCGGTTGCTGGCGACCCGGTCTCCCGAACCAACTGATTCGAAGTTTGTTGCCGATTCCGGTAAAATCAGCCACCAATTTCTTTAAGTCATCCGCATGCCGGCGTCACGGCAGGGAGTAATCATCATGCAAGATTTCGTATTGGCACCCTCCATCCTTTCCGCAGATTTCGCCAAGCTGGGCCAGGAATGTGACGATGTGCTGGCATCGGGCTGCGAGTTCATCCATTTCGATGTCATGGACAACCATTACGTGCCCAACCTGACCATTGGCCCTCTGGTCTGCGATGCGCTGCGCAAGCATGGCATCACCGCGCCCATCGACGTGCATCTGATGGTCAGTCCCGTGGACCGTATCGTGGGCGATTTCGCCGAGGCCGGTGCCACCTACATCACCTTCCACCCCGAGGCTTCCGAGCATGTGGACCGTACCCTGCAGCTCATCAAGAGCGCGGGCTGCAAGGCGGGTCTGGTGTTCAATCCGGCCACGCCCCTGGATTATCTGAAATACGAAATGGAAAACGTGGACATGATTCTGCTCATGTCCGTGAACCCGGGTTTTGGCGGCCAGAGCTTCATTCCCTCCGCTCTGCAAAAGCTGAAGGAAGCGCGCAAGATGATCGACGACTCCGGCCTGGACATCCGCCTGGAGATAGACGGCGGCGTCAAGGTGGACAACATCGCCGAGATTGCCGCGGCGGGGGCTGATACCTTCGTTTCCGGCTCCGGCATCTTTGGCGGCCGTAACGAGAGTGACCCCAACAAGTACGATACCCGCGTGAAGGAAATGCGTGAGGCCCTGGCCAAGGTTGGCTGATGCCTGAAAAACCCCGGATGATCCTCATCGACGTGGACGGCACGCTGGTGGACAGCGTGCCGGACCTCGCCTGGTGCGTGGACGAGATGATGCAGGCCCTGGGGCGCGAGCCCTGGGGCGAGGCCCGGGTGCGTGACTGGGTGGGCAATGGCGTGGAACGCCTGGTGCGCCGCGCTCTCATCGGCCAGCTGGACGGCGAGCCGTCCGATGAAGAATTCGACAAGGCCTATCCCATCTTTCTCGACCTCTATGCCGAGAACACCTCCAAGCGCTCCACCCTTTACCCTGGGGTGAAGGAAGGCCTGGATTACCTTAAGGAACAGGGCTATTCCCTGGGCTGTGTCACCAACAAGGCCGAGCAGTTCACCCTGCCCCTGTTGCGCGACCTGGGTATCGCCGATTATTTCGGCATTGTCGTGGCGGGGGACACCCTGCCGGTGAAGAAACCCGACCCTGGGCCCTTGCTGCACGCGGCGGAATTCTTCGGCACCGGACCGGAGCATTCCCTGATGATCGGCGACTCCAAGAGCGACGTGAAAGCGGCGCGGGCGGCGGGATTCCGCATCATCTGCATGAGCTATGGCTACAATCACGGTGAAGACATCCGTATCTATGAGCCGGATGCGGTGATTGACTCCATGACGGAACTGAAGGATATGCTCTGACAGGAGTCTGTCGGCAATTTAGACATTACCTTTCCTGAGGGAACAGTCCCACACCCCAGATCATGGAAATTCCCTCTCCCCCTCGGGGGGAGAGGGCTAGGGAGAGGGGGCGGGAAATGCTCACCCCCTCCCCAACCCTCCCCCGCGCGCGGGGGAGGGAGCTTATG
>JALVNE010000138.1 GCA_027026755.1 Sedimenticola sp.
TGTGGCAGGATCTCAGCGAAAGCATTCACGATTACCTGAGCAGCATCAGCCTGCAGGATCTGCTGGACAAGCAGCTGGCCAGGGACAAGCGCCGGTCTGCCTCCCTTTCCCGGGTGGATTCCCCCAAACAACACTGAGCACGAACATCCCTGGAGCACGGCATGAAACTCCCTATCTATTTCGACTATTCGGCAACGACCCCCGTGGATGAGCGGGTGGCGGAAAAGATGTGCCGCTGCCTGACCCTGGATGGCACTTTCGGCAATCCCGCCTCGCGCAGCCATCCCTTCGGCTGGGAAGCCGAGAAGCTGGTGGACGAGGCTCGCGAGAACGTGGCGGCCCTGGTCAATGCCGATCCCCGGGAGATCATCTGGACCTCCGGCGCCACCGAGTCCGACAACCTGGCCATCAAGGGGGCGGCTCACTTCTATCACAAGCGGGGCAAGCATATCGTCACCGTGAAAACCGAGCACAAGGCGGTGCTGGACACCTGCCGCCAGCTGGAGCGGGAAGGCTATGAAGTCACTTATCTGGACGTGCAGCCCAACGGCCTGCTGGATCTCGATGCCTTCCGTGACGCCCTGCGCGAGGACACCATCCTGGCTTCCGTGATGCACGTGAACAACGAGATCGGCGTGATCCAGGACATTGCCGCCATCGGTGAGATTTGCCGGGAGAAAAAGGTCGTATTTCATGTGGATGCGGCGCAAAGCGCAGGTAAAGTCGAGATCGACACCCAGGCGCTGCCGGTGGATCTGATGAGCTTTTCCGCCCACAAGATCTATGGTCCCAAGGGCATGGGCGCCCTCTATGTGCGGCGCAAGCCCCGGGTGCGCCTGGAGGCCCAGATGCACGGTGGCGGCCATGAGCGCGGCCTGCGCTCCGGTACTCTGGCCACTCACCAGATCGTGGGCATGGGCGAGGCCTTCCGTATTGCGAAGGAAGAAATGGCCGAGGAGACTGCCCGCCTCCTGGCCCTGCGCAACCGCCTGTGGGATGGCCTCAAGGACATGGAGGAAGTCTATGTCAACGGTGATCTGGAACAGCGGGTTGCCGGTAATCTGAATGTGAGCTTCAATTATGTCGAGGGTGAGAGCCTGATGATGGCCCTGAAGGACATTGCCGTGTCCTCGGGCTCCGCCTGCACCTCGGCCAGCCTGGAGCCCAGCTATGTGCTGCGGGCCATTGGCAGGCCGGACGAGCTGGCCCACAGTTCCTTGAGATTCACCCTGGGCCGGTACACGACCGAAGAAGAAATAGACTTTGTTATCAAAAAGATAAGAGAACAAGTTCAGAGGTTGCGTGATCTTTCTCCCCTGTGGGATATGTACAAGGCGGGAATCGATCTGAACAGCGTACAGTGGGCGGCGCACTGATTCTCTCATGAATCTGCGGTCGATTCCCTCTCCCCTCGGGGGAGAGGGCCAGGGAGAGGGGAAACAAGCTGGACTTCAGTCCGACATTGCTCCGTTTCGACGGCTGTTGTCGGGCTGAAGCCCGACCTACGGGAAATATTTTTCGAAAAATATAGAGGCACAATGTCATGGCATACAGTGACAAGGTAATCGATCATTACGAAAACCCCCGCAACGTGGGGCAGATGGACGACCAGGCGAAAAA
>JALVNE010000139.1 GCA_027026755.1 Sedimenticola sp.
CTGACAGTGTTGCAGAAATGCCTGCCCGCGTACTCCTGTGGCGCGATCTCCGGCCTGCTGAACCCCCGTCGTTCCAGGGCGGTTTTCAGAGTTTGGAAATCGTCGTCTGCAAAGGCCGCCGCGCGCAGGTCCTTCATGCGCAGGCGGTAACTGCGGTTTTCTTCCGTGAGCCTGGCGAGGGCGTCCAGCCGCTGTTCCGGGGAGATGCGCGCGGCGTTGCGCCTGTCGAACAGAGTCATGATGCTCCGGGTGAACATGAGTACGTGGGATGGATCCTGCAACTGCCGGGCGTAGCGGTTGAGCTTTTCCAGTTTCGTGCCCAGGGACTGGTGGAGCCGGCGCGCCTGCTGCTGTTCTTTGTCGGAAAGCGCGCCTTTTCTCGCCAGTTTCTGTTGCAGCGCCACCAAGGCGGTCGCGGTTTCTGTCACGCCGGATTTTTCACAGCGCTTGATCTGCGCCAGGGCTTCCCGGGCCTGCTCCAGCACGGCAGAATCCCGGTGGTGGACCATGGCGGTGAAGCAGCCGCCGGGCTTGAGCAGGCGGCGTATTTCCTTCAGCGTTGCCGGCATGTCGCCGTATTCGAAGCCAAACTGACTCATCACCAGGTCCTGACTGGCGTTCTCCAGGCCTGTGTTCTCCATGGGCGTATTGGCCAGGAAAGTAATCTTCTCGATGAGAGGGTGCGTATTCTTCAGGCTGTCCGGCTGGATGGCGGCATAGTCGATGCCGGTGATGTGAAAATCCCGGTCGTGTTGCGCCGAGTATTCCGCGGCGAGCAGGGCCAGGGCGCCGTTGCCCGTGGCCAGATCCAGTATGGCGGCGCCCCGGGGAAGCCTTGCGAAGCTGTTTTCCCAGAACAGGCGCAGGGAGCCGTCATAATTGTGCTGAAAATGGCCGTGAAAACTGGTGAGGGCACGGTGACGCCACCAGTCTCCCCATTGTTGCGCGTCCAGGCGTTCAGCCATGGGACAGGGCCTGCAGCAGGCATTGCAGGGCCTTGCCCCGGTGGCTCATGGCATTCTTCACTTCGGCAGGCAGCTGCGCGGCGCTGCAGTTTTTCTCCGGCACGAAAAACAGCGGGTCATAGCCAAAGCCGTTCTCTCCCTGGGGGGCGCGCAGTATGCGGCCCTCCCAGCTGCCCTGGCAGATGATGGGCACGGGGTCCTCGGCGTGGCGCATGTACACCATGAGGCATTGGAAGCGGGCGGTGCGCGCCTCATCGGGCACCTCGGCCAGGGCTTGGAGAAGCTTCGCATTGTTGTCCTCGTCCGTTGCGCCGGGGCCGGCATAGCGGGCGGAGTGGATTCCGGGCGCGCCCTTGAGAGCGTCCACTTCCAGGCCGGAATCGTCTGCGATGGCCGGCAGGCCGCTGTGGGCGGCGGCGTTTCGTGCCTTGAGAATGGCGTTTTCCACGAAACTCAGACCAGTCTCCTCGATCTCGGGAATATCGAAGCTGGACTGGGGCAGGACTTCCATGTTCCGGTCGGCAAGCAGCTGTCCGATTTCCCGGACCTTGCCCTGGTTGTTGCTGGCGAGAACGATGCGTTGTGACATGGTGGTGAAGGATGGCTGTGAAAAAAAAGATTGTAACTTTTTGTGCTTCGCCCTTGTCATAAA
>JALVNE010000140.1 GCA_027026755.1 Sedimenticola sp.
TGAGGCGCCGCTTGGGCAGCACCCTGGCATACAGGCGCCCCAGCCAGGGGCCAAGGCGCAGAATCAGGGCATAGGGCAGGAAGGCGGCCAGGCGCACCAGAAATACCGCTGCCCAACTGGGCCAGAGGCGAGGGTGGTACAGGGGCATCCCCTTGAACTTGTTGGCCACCTTTTGCCGCCGTCGTCAGCCCTGCTCTTCCAGGCACAGGGCCAGGGCTTCACGCCAGTCGGGCAGCCGGATACCCCAGGCCTGCCACAGGCGGTTGTTGTTGAGCACCGAATAGGCCGGTCGCGCCGCCGCCGTGGGATACTCCTCAGTGGTCAGGGTCTTGAGTTCACAGGATTCATTGCCGGCTTCCAGAATGGCGCGGGCGAAGTCATACCAGCTGGCATGGCCTTCACAGCTGAGATGAAAGATCTCTTCCCGGTGTTCCCCAAAGCTGAAGCCCCCGTCTTCGGTACGACACTGGGCCAGCAGTTGCGCCGTGGCCTGGGCCACCATGCGTGACCAGGTGGGCGCGCCATACTGATCGGCCACCACGCCCAGGCTGTCCCGTTCCCGGAACAGCCGCTGCATGGTGAGCAGAAAATTACGGCCCCGCCCGCCATAGACCCAGGCTGTGCGCAGAATGAGGCAGTCCGCCCGGGAACCCAGCAGGGCCTGCTCTCCCCCCAGTTTGGACTTGCCGTACACGCTCTGGGGATCCGGCTCGTCATTTTCTTTCCAGGGTTGGCTGCCTTTGCCTGAGAAGACATAGTCCGTGGAATAGTGCAGCACCGGACAGTCCAGGGCCGCGCCAAGGTGGCCCATCTCGCCAACCGCTTCCGCGTTCAGCCGCCAGGCCAGCTCCGGTTCTGATTCGGCCTTATCAACTGCTGTATAGGCGGCGGCATTCACCATGAGTTCGGGCCTGAGTTCATGCACCAAGCGGTTCAGGGCCTCGCCATCCTCGAGATCCAGTTCGTGATCCGCACCATCCAGCCCGGCAGTCACCACAGCGCCCAGGGTCGCCAGGCTGCGGCGCAATTCCCAGGCGATCTGGCCATTGTGCCCAAACAGCAGAATTCGGGGTTTTTCGTAGTTCATGAGACATACTCCGGCAGTCGATCTGGAGGAACATCCTTGAGCAACAGCGCCGAGGCATCTTTCTCGGACAAGAGAGGCGGCCCCACGATGGGCCATTCGATGCCAATGTCCGGATCGTCCCAACGGATACTGAGATCGGTTTCAGGATGATAGTAATCGGTACACCTGTAGCTGAATACGGCCTCGTTGCTGGTAACCAGGTAACCATGGGCAAAACCCGGCGGTATCCACAGCTGGCGATGATTGTCGGCGGAAAGCATCACCCCCACCCAGCGGCCGAAACAGGGGGAACCGCGGCGCACGTCCACGGCCACGTCGAACACCTCACCCAGAACCACCTGAACGAGCTTGCCCTGGGCGTGAGGATGCTGCAGATGCAGGCCCCGCAGAATACCGTGGCGGGAACAGGCCATGTTGTCCTGAACGAAGCGGTTCTGGATACCCGCTTCGGCATAGCGCCGCGCCTGCCAGGTTTCCATGAACCAGCCCCTGGCATCACCATGCACCTGCGGTTCGACGATGAGCACGCCGGGAATGTCGGTTTCCTGGATGTTCACAGAATCTTCTCCTGCAACAGTCCTTCCAGATAGCTGCCATAACCACTCTTGCCCAGTTCCGCGGCAAGAGCCAGCAACTGTTCGTCGTCTATCCATTTCATGCGCCAGGCCACTTCCTCGGGACAGCATACCTTGAGTCCCTGTCGACATTCCAGGGTCTGAATGAACTGGCCGGCATCGAGCAGGGAATCATGGGTGCCGGTATCCAGCCAGGCCATGCCCCGCCCCAGCACTTCCACCCGCAGCTCGCCCCTGTCCAGATAATGCCTGTTTACGTCGGTAATCTCCAGCTCGCCCCGGTCGGACGGCCGAATGCCCCGGGCGATGTCGATGACCTGGTTGTCATAGAAGTATAGCCCGGTCACGGCGTAGCGGGACTTGGGCCGCTCGGGTTTTTCCTCCAGACTCAGGGCCTGAAAACGGTCGTCGAACTCCACCACGCCGTATCGCTGGGGATCCTGTACCGGGTAGGCGAACACCGTGGCGCCTTCCCTGCGCCGGGCCGCGTCCCCCAGCAAATGCCCGAAATCGTGGCCATAGAAGATGTTGTCTCCCAGCACCAGGGCGCAGTTGTCATTGCCGATGAAGTCCGCGCCGATGATGAAGGCCTGGGCCAGCCCTTCGGGGCGCGGCTGTTCGGCATAGCTCAGGGACATGCCCCATTGGCTGCCGTCCCCCAGCAACTGCTCGAACAAAGGCAGGTCGCGGGGCGTGGAGATGACCAGCACCTCGCGTATCCCCGCCAGCATCAGGGTGCTCAGGGGATAATAGATCATGGGCTTGTCGTACACCGGCAGCAGCTGCTTGGAGATGCTGCGCGTCACCGGATGCAGCCGGGTGCCGGAACCGCCGGCCAGGACTATACCCTTCATTCAATCACCCCCAGGCGCTCGCGCCGGTAGCTGCCGTCCAGCACCCGCTGGCACCACAGGCTGTTTTCCAGATACCAGTCCACGGTCTTTTCCAGGCCGGTATCGAAGGTTTCCTGCGGCGTCCAGCCCAGCTCCCGCTGAATCTTGCCCGCGTCGATGGCGTAGCGCAGATCATGCCCGGGACGGTCGGCCACATGGGTGATGAGATCGGCATAGGAGGCGATACCCCCGGGGCGCCGGGGGCGCTTTTCGTCCAGGATGGCGCACAGGCCATGCACCACTTCCAGGTTGGTTTTTTCATTGTGGCCGCCGATGTTGTAGGTCTGGCCATCGCGGCCCTGCTCCAGCACCCGCATCAAAGCCCGGGCGTGGTCGTCCACATACAGCCAGTCGCGCACCTGGTTGCCCTTGCCATAGATGGGCAGGGGCTTGCCCTCCAAGGCATTGAGTATCACCAGGGGAATGAGCTTTTCCGGGAACTGGTAAGGGCCATAATTGTTGGAACAGTTGGTGATGACCACGGGCAGCCCGTAGGTGCGGTGCCAGGCGCGCACCATGTGATCCGAAGAGGCCTTGCTGGCGGAATAGGGCGAACTGGGGGCATAGGGGGTTTCCTCGGTGAACAGGCCCTCGGGACCCAGGTCGCCATAGACCTCGTCCGTGGAGACGTGATGAAAACGGAAGGCAGCCTTGGCCGCGCCTTCCAGCGCGTTCCAGTAGCTGCGCGCCGCCTCCAGCAACACCGTGGTGCCCACCACATTGGTCTGGATGAAGTCCGCCGGGCCGTCGATGGAGCGATCCACATGGGATTCCGCCGCCAGGTGCATGATGGCGTCGGGACGGTGCTCGCGGAACACCCGTTCCACTTCCCGCCCGTCGCAGATATCCACCTGCTCGAAGGCGTAGCGGTCGCTGTCCGATACCGGTGCCAGGGATTCCAGGTTGCCCGCGTAGGTGAGCTTGTCCAGGTTCACCACCTGATAGTCGGTATTTTCGATGAGGTGGCGTATCAGCGCCGAACCGATGAAACCGGCGCCACCGGTGATGAGCAGTTTTTTCATGCCTGGGATTCCGGGTTGGGATTCTTGGTCACCAGAATGTCTTCCATCACCAGGTATTGCAGGTCTGAGCCAAAGAACATATTGAGGGCGTCCTCCGGCGAGCAGACCATGGGCTCGCCACGCCGGTTCAGGGAAGTGTTGAGGATCACACCGTTGCCCGTGAGCTTCTCCAGTTCCTCGATGAGTTCATAGTAGCGGGGATTGCTCTCCCGGGTCACCACCTGGGCCCGGGCGGTGCCGTCCTCGTGCACCACTTCCGGCACCCGCTCCTTCCAGCCCTCGCCCACGTCGAAGGTGATGGTCATGTAGGGGGCGGGATGATCCGTCTGCAGCATGTCCGGGGCCACCCGGTCGAGGATGCTGGGGCAGAACGGCCGCCAGCGCTCCCGGTACTTGATCTGCTCGTTGATGCGGTCGGCAATGCCCGGCACATTGGGCGCGCCAAGGATGGAACGGTTGCCCAGGGCCCGGGGGCCGAACTCCATGCGCCCCTGGAACCAGGCCACGGGGTTGCCATCGGCAAGAATCTGCGCCGTTTGCCCGGGCACGTCTTCCAGCCGCTTCCAGGCCGGATTGCGCGGGTGGGCTTGCACCGCGGCGATACATTGCTCCGTGGTATAGCGGGGACCAAGATAGGCATGCCGCATGGGCTGCACCTCGTCACCCAACTGGTTGGCCACATAGGATGCCGCGCCTATGGCCGTGCCCGCGTCCGAGGCCGCTGGCTGAATGAACAACTCCTTCACGTCGTCCCGGGCCAGGATGCGCTGGTTGAGCTTCACGTTCAGGGCCACGCCCCCGGCGAAGGCCAGCTTGCCCGTCTCCCGCAGAATATCCCCTAGATAGTGCTCGATGAGCCCCAGGGATACCTTCTCCAGCAGATCCTGCATGCTGGCGGCATAATCCACGTAGGGGTCGTCGATCTCGTCTCCTTCCCGGGGCGGCCCCAGCCAGTCCACCAGTTTTGGACTGAAGTAGTAGCCCTTGCCTGTCGCGTCCTTCCAGCGGCGCAGACCAATGACGTTCACCAGGCGGGTGTTCACCCGGAAATCCTTTTCGCTGTAGTCGATGAGACGGGAGAAATCGAAACGGGACGGATCACCGTAAGGGGCCATGCCCATGACCTTGAACTCGCCGTCCAGCATCTCGAAGCCCAGGTATTCGGTCAGGGCGCCATAGACGCCCCCCAGGGAGTCGGGGTCGTAGAATTCCCTGATCTTGTGGATGCACCCGTTCTCGCCGTAGCCGAAAAAAGTGGTGGCGTACTCGCCCTTGCCGTCGATGCCCAGAATGGCGGTCTTCTCCTTGAAGCCGCTCAGGTGATAGGCGCTGCTGGCATGGGCCAGGTGATGTTCCACCATCTCCAGGCGGGCATTGTTGATGCCCAGGTCCGCCACCAGCTTCTCCAGGCGGGAACGGTTGCGGTGATAACGCCGGTTGCCGTGCAGCAGGGCCGTCAGGGCGCGGTCCGGGGCATACCAGTGGCGCGCGGCGTAATGCCAGCGCGCGGGGCTGCCGAACAGGGGAATCTTGGCGTAGGGAAAGGCCACCACATCGACCTGGCCGGGCTGGATGCCAGCTTCCGCCAGACAATAGCGGGTGGCCTCGTAGGGGAAACGCCCCTTGGCATGCTTGTCGCGGATGAAACGCTCCTCCTCCGCCGCCGCCACCAGCTCGCCATCGACGAACAAGGCCGCCGAGGGATCGTGGCTCACGGCACCCGCTACTCCCAGT
The DNA here is from genome assembly GCA_027026755.1 of Sedimenticola sp. Taxonomy (GTDB): domain Bacteria; phylum Pseudomonadota; class Gammaproteobacteria; order Chromatiales; family Chromatiaceae; genus Thiolapillus. Next base: position 5,312 of record JALVNE010000140.1, read on the forward strand.
ATGATCATGAAATAACCCGATTGGCCTGAAAACTGTCGATATTCTACAGGACCACGCTATCTAATCGCCTAAGTTATTGCATTGGCCGGGGTCGGAGTCAAATGGGGAGAATGCTGGGAAGATCCGATGGCGTAGAACAACTCGATCCTGTTCCCTGTAGCAACTCAGGTGGACGTTGACTCCGACCCCTTTGGGTCGGTGGTGGACGGGGTCGGAGTCAAATGGGGAGGATGCTGGGAAGACCCGATGGCGTGGAACATCTCGATCCTGTTCCCTGTGGCAACTCAGGTGGACGTTGACTCCGACCCCTTTGGGTCAGTGGTGGGCGGGGTCGGAGTCAAATGGGGAAGATGTTGGGAGGATACGATGGCGTAGAACAACTCGATCCTGTTCCCTGTAACGACTTGGGTGGAATTTGACTCCGACCCCTTTGATCCCGACTAGGCATTCAGAAGGCGCCGGAAAGTTTCCCGCAGCTCCCCTTTCCAATTCTGCAAAAAGCGCTGCCTGTCCCGGTATATCCTGGCCCGGCGGGCCGGCGCCGTGAATGGCCTGTGCATGGAATCCAGGTCGATGACTTCGACACTGTCATCGCTCATGATGAAGTTCGTGGCCTTCATGTCGCCATGCACCAGGCCGTTTTCCCCAAAGGCGGTCACCGTATCCACGAGGCGCTTCATGCTGTCTTCGTCCGAATGCCGGGGAATGTAGCGGTTGGCCCCCTCTCCCCGGGCCGGGTCGGTAATCAGCCAGGCGCGGCGGCGCAAGGGGCCCCAGCGTTCCTCGATCATGGCCAGGGGGCGGGGGGTGGCGATGTGGTAGGCGCGCAGGCGATGGGCGTTCTCCCAGGAGCGCGATGCCCGGCTGCGGGAAAAGGCGCGACGCAGGGCATGCAGCAGGTTCTTCAGATTGTAGCGCTTCACCACCGCTTCATCCCCACCCAGGTGGGTAAGCCACACGGTCTGGGAATTGCCGGGCTTGAGGATGGGCTCACCTTCCCCGGGGGCCAGGCTGCACGATTCCAGCCAGGCATCCAGAACTTCCACAGGCAGATCCCGGCGCTGGCAGATGCGCAGTCCCCGCCACTGGCGCACCAGGAATTCGCTGCAGTTACGATAAGCCTTGCGACTGATGCGCCGGGCGCGGCGATGCCGGAAGGCATCCGCGGCCTGGCTCACGCGCGACAGCAGACCAGGCTCTCCGGACCAGCCGCGCGCCTCGAGATAGGGCTGAAGCACATCCGCGCGGCGGTGCAGCTCCCGGCGGGGCAGATGGCCAAACAAGAAGCCCAGGTTGGCAATGGCCGCCGCCCTGTTCACCGGGGCATCACCGACAAGAAAATCACCGCCGTCGATGGCATAGAGATGGCCATGGGCATCCACGAGAAAATTGTTCAGGTGGAAATCCCGCTGGCGCAGCCCCGCCTGGTGTTGGGCCGCCACCAGACGCAACAACTTTTCCAGCAGCGCCTGGCGTTGTTCGCCGGTGGCCGCCGTCCAGGCCTGACGAAAGGAGCTTGCCTCGGGGATGAAGTCGAACAGCAGCACCCAGTGTGGCCGGTCCTTCACTCCGACTTCCCCGCGCAGGGCGGGCGTGGCGATATTAGCCGCCATCATGGCGCGGATGGCCGAAGCGTCTTCTGCGGCTTCCTTGCGCCCATCTTCTCCCAGGAACAGCTTGAGCAGCACCTCGCCCTCGTCACTCACCGCCTTGCAGACCAGGCGTCTGCCAGGCAGCAGACGCAGGACTTTCTCACAGACCAATTTTCGCCCATCGGCCAGGTGCAGCTCGAAAGGCAGCGAGATATCGCGGCTGTATTCCCAATCGTGCTTCATTGAGGACGAGGGCGGTAGCGGCTCAGGCCCAGCTTCACGGCCAGGTAGCGCAGAGGTTTCTGGCGCAGGCGCCAGTTCAGGCGCCGGGAAACCTGCCAGGAAGGCTTGAGCCGCCCGGGAAGCCGCTCCAGGCCGGAAAGATGTTGCTCATAACCCAGGCTGGCATTGAACTCACGGAAAGTCTCGTCCAGCCAGGCCAGGTCTTCCTCGTGGATACTTCCGGCCACCCGCAGGGCCAGCGCTGGATCGAATACCGCCGTCAGGCCGGTTTTCTCCCCCTTCATGAAACGCGCATTGCCGTGACGGGCATCGGCAATGGCGGAAGCCGGCTTGGGCCAGTCCAGCATGGACTGTTCCCAGGGCAGCCCCAGCTGTGCGCACAGAGTCCGGAGACTGGCTTCCGCGTCCAGGGCCAGATCCTCATAGCGGAACACGGGGATACCCTGCTCCCGCGCCGTCTCCCAGGAACGCAGAAAACGCCGGAAGCGCAGGCGCAGGGGAGGATCCTCGGCCGTCACGCCATTGCGGCCATAAGGCTTGTTCATCAGCGACATCCAGACGGCGCGCACATCCCGCACCATGAGCATGGGTTTCACTTCAAACCCCTCGTCCTCGAGGACCGCCTTCTGCTCCGCCAGACTGAAACAGCTGATGGTGGTCTTGTACCACAACCAGGGCGTATCCAGGCCGGAAGGCGGCAGAGGGATCAGATCAGTGTCGCCATCCAGGGTGCCATTCATGTCGGAGCGTTGCAGGAAACACCAGGACAACAGGGTGGAACCGCTGCTCTGCATGCCCGTTGCCAGGATCACGGGTTGCGCACTAGAATGACTCACTTCATTTCGCTCTCGGGCGTGACCGGTAGTCCGAGAATTATAGTCCCAGACGGCATTCCATGTCCTTCAGCAAACAACTCAAGCAGAAGCTGCGCAGCAGGCTTTCCATCCTGCGCAGGGACAAGCCTGCCGTGCTGGGCTTCCTGTTCCACGGGTTGTTCCAGGACGCGCGGGAGATCGCCGCAGCCCATGTGGACGCCCAGCAGGGAATCACTATCGAGCACATGCGGCGTTTCATCGAACACTTCCTGCAGGCGGGTTACCGTTTCATCAGCCCCGAGCAGGACGAATCCGGCCTGACGGACGAAGGTCGCTATGCCAGCATCACCTTCGATGACGGTTACGCCAACAACCTGCGCATGCTGCCCCTGATGGAGGAATACCAGATTCCGGCGACCTTTTACATCACCACCGGCAACGTGGAACAGCAGGAATGTTTCTGGTGGGACGTGGTTTTTCGTGAACGCGCCCTCAGGGGCGTGGAAAAGGCGGAAATCTCCCGGGAACAAAAGATGCTCAAGGACAGGCATCATTTGGACATCATCACATATCTCAAACAGCAATTCGGCGATAATTGCCTGCACCCCTGGTCTGATACGGATCGCCCCATGACGGTTACCGAACTGCAGGATTTCGCCGCGCACCCCCTGGTGTACATCGGCAATCACACGCGCAATCACTACCTGCTGGACCATTACAGCGACACGGAGGTACTGGAGCAGATCCAGCTGGCGCAAAACGATCTCCTGGAGTGGACAGGCAGGCTGCCGGTGAGCATTGCCTATCCCAACGGCAACTTTTCGAAGACTGCAACAAGCGCCGCCAGGAACAGCGGTCTCAAATCCGGGCTGACCCTGCAGAAGACCAAAAACCGCCTGCCCCTGGCCGGCAACTTTACGATGGGACGCTTCACCCTCTGGGGGAATCAAAACATCGATATCCAATGCAAAATCTTTCGTTCGGACATTTCCCTATGAACCTGCGCAAATGGCTTAAAAAGAAACGCCGTCAAATATTACTGGATCGCCTGACCCGGGAGGGCAAGGCCTGCAACCCGGAGAAATGGGTTTTCGTGGTGGGCTGTTACAACTCGGGAACCACCTTGCTGCACGATGTCATCGCCAGTCATCCTTCCGTGGCCCATCTGCCTACGGAAGGACAATACTGCACCGATCAACTGACCATTCCCAGCGAAGTGGGGCTGACCCGCACCTGGGCCCTGGCTCCGGAACGCTTCGTGCCCCGGCCAGGCAACGAGCCTGACGCGGAAAAGCTCAAGCGCCAGTGGTGCGGCATGATGTCCGATCCACGGCTCCCGGTGTTCCTGGAGAAATCCATTCCCAACGCCGCGCGCATAGAATGGCTGAACAGAAACTTCGCCGGCGCCTACTTCATCGCCCTGGTGCGCAATGGCTACGCCGTGGCCGAAGGCATCCACCGCAAGGCGGGGCAGTCCGTGGAAATCGCCGCCAAGCAGTGGCAGCAGTCCAACCGCATCATGCTCGACCAGCTGGACAAGGTGGGACGCAAGCTGATTATCAAATACGAGGACCTCACGGCAAAGCCTGCGGAACAAATGCAGCAGATCATGGACTTCCTGGGACTGGATGGCAGCAAGCTGCTGGCAGACCGCAAGTGGACCGTACATGGGGTGACCTCCAACATCCGCAACATGAACGCCCGCTCCCTGAGCAGGCTCAGCCCGGAAGACAAGGAATACATCCGCCGCGAAGCCGGTGAACTGCTGGATTATTTCGGTTACACGGCAGACCCATGACACCGGGGCAGAACACTTCTGTCTACCTGGCCACGGCCATTGCCGGCCTCCTGCTGTCCCTGTGGCAGATAGCCGGTGTACAGCAGATCAATCACGACGCCGTCTACTACCTGCTCGCCATCGAAGGCGACGCCGGCGCCATCCGCCATATCGGCAACTGGCTGTTCTATTCCCGCCTCATAGACTGGACTGCCACCCTCACCGGCCTGGCGCCCGAACAGGCAGCCTGGGCCGTGAACAGCTTGCTGGACAGCGTCACGGTACTGGCCTTTCTGCGCCTCGTGGAGGAACTTGGGGGAACACGACGCACCCTGATCTGGGCGGCACTGGTCATACTCAGCCTGCCCTATTTCAACGACAACCGCGCTGAAATCATCCGCGATCACGGGTACTGGGCCTTCAGCCTGGTGGCCATGATCTTCTATCTGCGCCTGTTCCGCCGCTTTTCCTGGAAAGATGCCCTGGGCTGGAACCTTTGCATGTTCATTGCCCTGCTGTTCCGGGTGGAAGCCCTGGTGTTTCTGGTTCTGATGCCCCTGGGGCTGCTGGCCGCCGGTCCCGGCGGACTGTCAAAGGCAGCGAGAACCCTGATCCCCGTTGCCGTCATGGGCTTGGGTTTCGGTTTCGGGCTGCTGTTTTCCTCCGGCATGCAGAACCGTCTGGTAGACAGTCTGGCAAATGCCGGTGCGCTGGTGCGGGTGTTCACAGAAAGCATTCCCCGCAAGGCTGCCCTGCTGCGCCAGAGCGTGGTCCCCCAGTTCTCCCAGAGCATGGCGGAAACCACCCTCTACCTCAGCGTGATCTGGAGCATCGTCAAGGATCTCATCAGCAGCATGAGCTGGCTGTATTTTGCCATCCTGCTGCTGCGGCGCTGGTTCCCCGCTCCTGGCCTGCCTCGTGATTACCACCGCATACTCTGGATCTACACACCCCTGACCCTCGCGGTGCTCTTCGTCCATGGGGCATGGCATTTCATCATGGTGTCGAGGTACACCCTGGCCCTGGGCCTGATGCTGCTGCCGGTGGTGGTGTTCTCCCTGAACGAACTGCACAACAAATACCGGGAAGAAAACCGTGCAGGCCCGGTCCTTGCCGCCGTCATGCTCGGCATGCTGATACTGGCCGCCGACAGCCTGCACAGCTCCTCCAGCCCCAAGGCCTACATACTTCAGGCGGCGGAATGGGCCAGGCACAACATCCCGGACCAGGCCCGCATCGTTACGAACTACCATCCCGAACGAGTATCCTGGTACAGCAACAGGAACAGCGGCAGACAGCTGGAGTTCCAGAAATTCAGGCCGGGAAAAACCCGGCTCATGGATTTCGACTATGCTTTCGTGCGCAAGGGCGGAAAAACGGAAGACAGCCAGCTCTACCGGATTCTGGCCAGACAGGGGATGAGGCCGGTTGCCCGTATACAGCCCGAAAAAGGGCGCGGCGTATTGATCTACAGACTGAAACCGTCCCACATCAGCCAGCCAGCTTCCATCACCACGCCCTGAGCTGGCGGACAAACACCGGACGTATCCAACCCTATTTATAGCAGCAATACTGCAACCCAGCGGCGGCAAAAACAGGGCGATAAACGAGCGTCTTTCATGACGTCCGAACGAATTGGCTTGCTATATGACAAACTCCTTCCCACCCCTGAACAAATCAATCAACGATCGAATAAACAAGGCCGAATTTTCGCCATCGATCAAAAAAAATCCCTCTAAACGTAGTCTGCCAGGAAAGCCTCCAGACGACTCTGTGGAAAACCTGAATTGAAGCGCACCTCTTTCTTTTGCCTCAACAACCGCATTGAATCTAAACCCGCCATGCAATTCTACAATACCCTTTCTTTCTTCATACAGAGTTTCCAGCTGTACAACAACTTCATTTATCTTATCAAAATATATATCATCAAACTCTATTTGACATCCCTGGTATTGCAGTTTTACGACGAAATGCGGTGTATCCGTAACCTCCGGCCAATATCCCCTTTTGATGCTAAGTGTGTTTATCATTCTTTCATACCACGCTCGCCATGACCAGTTCGATAAACAAACGTAAGAAACGAGCCATATTATGTCTCTATCCTGAACACATCTTCTTCAGCACCGATTCCTTACATTTCGCTGGATATCTTATCAAGACCACCTCTATTCGCCCTCTCGGGTCTAATCAGAATCCGCCAGCGGTGGAATAACAAACATGCCGACAGAGGAGGCTATCCGTGTACCGGTGTTGCATTGGTAATCATCACGAAGCCCTTAATGCACTTCCTTCCAATTATGAAGCCCATATTTTCCTTCCTTGTATTATTTGTATCTTTTATCAAGTTGCTTTTTTGCCATGCTGGCATAGCGATTTCCGAATCGTCCGCAGCTAGTGAATCCCAGATATCCTCAACAAGCAGTAGCTTTTCGGATAAGCCTAATTCGTTAATTTCTTTCTTGATTTCATCTGATCCCATTTAATCACGTGTTCTTTGGAATAGCCGGATATGGTCGCACTTCTTTCTGCCATAACGTCGCCCATTAGCCGCGCCGCTTTTTGGCGTCGGCTGGATGGGCTTGTTATGCCATTATTGATGTACCACCGGACGGAGTTCATAGATCTGCCCGTATTTCGCCGCCGACTCCAAATCACCTTGACGAATGGCATCCCGCACATCATCCAGCTTATAGGCATCGTCAACACTGAGATAAGGCGACCAACCAGTGCCATCTTCTAATAGCTCGACTTCTACTTCCGCCACATAGTGGCCTTCATGGATATACTTGATTTTCTTTCGATGTTTCATACTACTAGCGCCTCTTCATGAATGACTCATCCCACCGCTCAGGATCAGGCCGATACGCAGTAATTAGAACCACTGGCTTGTCATGCCCCCTTGGAATGCCCCATACAACGTGGATCGGTAATCCCATCTTATCTTTTTGCAACATCAATGCACATGGCCCTTTCGGATAGTCTAGATACTCCTCAACAAGCTCTGCATCAACAATTCCACCGAGTACCTCTCTCGCAGTCAAACTATCCTCAGCCAACTCATCGTATCCATGCTCAGATATTCGAACCTCTCCAACGCTTACCAACATGCGTACTTTCTGAACAAATTCACTCAAATTTTCTTCTCCGTGTCAGGTAGCACGCTTCTTATGGCAGTCGCAGTAGGAACACCAGTTACCCAATGCCCCCTGCACAGATCCCGGCGTGCGGTTTTCCCGCACCGGGCTCCTCAGTCATAGTCACTCGCACAGTCAGACAAGTCTTCACACAAGCCCCCGATTCCTAACCGCCCGCATGGCCTCTTTCGGACTTGGAAACGATACCGCTTCCAATATCCGATTGAGTTGTTCCCATGTCAGACTCCGTCTTTGGCTTCTCCTGTTCAACCATTTGTACAGCAGCTTAACCACTGCCAGGCGAAAGGTCCATAGCGAAGAATAATTGCCGATGGCCCGGAAGTAGTTGAAGTGTCCTCGTACTTTCCAGTTCATCGTCTCCAGCAGCAGGGGTAGCCGCTGGGTTCGGTTCGCTTTCAGCCATTCCTTGCAGGCCGCTATGCCCGCTCGCAGTTTCTTCCGGCTCGTCCCTCTCCAGACTCTCGCCACTCCCTTCGTGTCCGCCTCCCAGTAAAATTCGAAACCCAGAAAGGTGAATCGTGTTCTACGAGTCGGCTGGAAACGACTGAAACGGTGTATCCGCGTCTTGTCCGGCGCAACTTGCAGACCAAACTCGGCCAGTCGTTTCGGGAGCGCCCTGTAGAACTGCTCTGTTTCTCGTTGATATTGAAAGACACAGACGAAGTCATCCGCAAAGCGGATGAGATGCGCTTGGCCTTCACAGTTCGGTTTGACCCTTTTCTCACTTTCGGTCGATAGCCATAGCTGGTGGCCAGAAAGTCCTGTTCATAGATTGCTTCCAGGATCAGTCTTACCGCCGCTTGCAGCAGCCGGCCTTCCACAACCGGTATGCCCAGGGGGCGCTCTTTGCCTTTTCCTTTCGGGATGTACTTCCGCCGGATCAGTCGGCTTCGGTATGCATTTCCTTTTAGACGTTCTACCAGTCGCTGAATGTTGTCGTCCAGTTTTTCTCCGTACTAGGCGATGGTGACTTTATCCACTCCCGGGGCGCCCTTCTTGTTCAGGCTTCGCCAGGCGTGGTGCAGCAGTTCTTCATTCAGATGCTGGTAGAGGTTTTGGAATCGGTGGGCTTTCGCAGTGCCCGCCTTGGTGGATATCGCCCGCAGGAAGGTTGGCTCGTCGAAACCCGGCCCTACTGTGTCCGGCGCGAGTGGCCTTTGCGGACTGCCTATGACTGTCACCCCCTTCCCCATGTGATCGGCCCTACCGTCTCAGAGTACTATGAGGTGATCCGACTCCCCTAACGCCTTCGGCTGCTTCTCCCTTTGTCGGGGTTTGGCTCGCCTACCTGTCTCGGCCCAACCAGGTAACGGTAGGTTCCAGCATAGTCCCGTTTCCGGATTTTTCCTTCGTGCCTCTTCGCGGCGCGCTAACGACCAAGCTGTGCGGTGCAAACGTAGCGTAGCGGAGTTTGCGTCTGAACGAGCGCGTTGTTAGGCTTTTTTGACCTCAATAACTGGCTCTGCATCTGCAATGTCGATTAGAAGCACCGTTTCACTACCAACAAAATAGTATGTATAAATTTCAGTGTATGTAATTTCACCTAACTCGCCATATAAATGTTTTCGGTAGTTTAATTCAGATTTCCAGGCTGGCCATGGAAGTGGTTTAAAATCTTGGGTATTAATTTCACTTTCTTCCGGGATGCCAAAGAGTTTTGTAGTTTGATAAGTAGACTCATCAATACAGAGTATTCCCGCAAGACCTTCTTCGAACTTTACCTCCATTTCAAACTGGCATTCGTTATTTAGCCATTCAGTCCAATTTAATACGACCGAACGGCTACTGACGCACCAGTCAATAAACGGGTGTGTTGAGAAAATTCGTTCAACTGGCTTCCATGGTTTATACATTTATTAGCCTAACTACAATTCGACCGCAAATCCATCATGTCGCAACACGACGAATTCGTCAAATAACATTCCGCAGGGGCCGTAACCGATTGATATTATTCATCTCCAATGGCGTTAGGCGACGAATAACACTGCGGAAAAACCCAGCAGGTTTGAGCAGGCCACAATGGAATACCTGAGCAGAAACCCGCCCACTAAGCTTCAGGCAATATGGCTGGAATCGTCCCTGGGTATCGCTCATTGTCATGCCCTGCATGTAGCTGTCAAGAAAATACTACAC
>JALVNE010000141.1 GCA_027026755.1 Sedimenticola sp.
GCCAGTGGCTTGACGGACTTTCGGGCAATCGCGGCAGGCCGCATACCGCAACGATACGCAATGATTGCGTAAATCGCCAGGAAAATCAGGCCGGAAACGGCTACTACCGTGCCAACCTCGACTGTTTTCAGCCCCGCTGTTACCAGCGAAATATCGCTGCTGTACAACCACAGGAGGAAGATAACCGTGCCGGCTGTCAACGGGGCAATCCCGCAAATTAGTGCGGCGATGTACAGATATCTCGATACCTTGTCCATGGTATTCGTCTTCATCATTTCTGGCAGAGGTTGAAAGAGGTGTGTCGATATACCGCTTTGATTCCTCATGGCCGAAATCGACCCCTCTATTTGTCTCTATCTGCTTAATTAGTAACTATTCAGCATCGTATGAAACAAGCCGGTAACTGTTCAGATTGCCCCTGAAATTCGTCAGTTCAAGGCGAAAAATGGGAGTTTACGCGTGTAAATGACCATTTTTCAACGCAGAAATGGCGAATTTCAGGGGTAAGCTGAATAGTTACCTTAATTATGGATATCACGCCGGGCAAACACAAGCCGGGGCCAACAATCACGGGTTAGTGCTCCCGCGTGGCATGAAACCCGATATCCGGCCAGCGCTCGATGGTGAGGTCAAGATTGACCCGGGTGGGTGCGATATAGGTGAGGTTTCCGGCCCCATCCAGCGCCAGGTTGTCTGCTGCCCTGGTGCGGAACTCTGCCAGTTTTTGGGCATCGTCGCAGGTCACCCAGCGGGCGGTGGCGACGTTGACCGGTTCGAACAGGCACTCCACCTTGTACTCTGTTTTCAGGCGCTGGGCCACCACGTCGAACTGCAGGATGCCGACTGCGCCCAGGATCAGGTCGTTGTTTTTCAGCGGCCGGAACAGTTGGGTGGCGCCCTCTTCGCTCAACTGGATCAGTCCTTTCTGCAGTGCTTTCATGCGCAGCGGATCTTTGAGCTGGGCGCGGCGGAACAGCTCCGGTGCGAAGTTGGGGATGCCGGTGAATTTCAGCGCTTCTCCTTCACTAAAAGTATCGCCGATCTGGATGGTGCCGTGGTTGGGCAGGCCGATGATATCGCCGGCCCAGGCCTCTTCCACATGGCCGCGCTCGCGGGCCAGAAAGGTGGTGGCGGAGGCGTTGCGCAGATCCTTGCCGATGCGTACGTGATGCATTTTCATCCCCTTGCTGTATCTGCCGGAGCAGACCCGCAGGAAGGCGATGCGATCCCGGTGCTGCGGATCCATGTTGGCCTGTACCTTGAACACAAAACCGGAGAACTTTTCTTCGTCCGGTTGCACGGTGCGGGTCAGGGTGTCGCGTGGCTGAGGCGGCAGGGCGTAGTCCACCAGTGCATTGAGCAGATCCTCTACCCCGAAGTTGTTGATGGCGGAGCCAAAGAATACCGGCGTCTGCTCGCCGGCGCGGAATGCCTCCAGGTCGAACGGATTGCTGGCGCCCTGTACCAGCTCCACCTCTTCACGCAGCTCATCCGCCAGGCTGCCGAACAGTTCATCGATACGCGGGTTGTCCAGGCCGTCGATGATTTCGCCCTGCTGGATCTTGCCGCCGTGGGTGGGGCTGTAAAGGTGGATGCTGTTGGTGTAGA
>JALVNE010000142.1 GCA_027026755.1 Sedimenticola sp.
GCCTCGGCCTCGACCTGTTTCCATTCGTTTTCCGGAATGGTGGTCAGCTTCATCTTGGTGCCCTCTGTGCGCAGGCGGGCCTCGCCGGCCCAGTACCAGTACAGGCGATGGTAGTGAGAGCTGTTGACGCTGAGCATGAACAGGGTCTTCAGGTGCTCCGGCACCTTGGCCCAGGCATCCTCGTTGGCAAAGTAGGAACCGCACCAGGCACCGGAGATATTGTTGGTGAGGAAATAGTTGGTCACATCGGCCCAGCCGACGGTGTAATCCTCGGTGATGCCGGACCAGGCAATGCCGTCCAGCTCGCCGGTCTGTACGGCAACCTCGATATCCTCCCAGGGCAGGGTCACCGGGATGACACCGAAGCGGGAAAGGAAACGCCCTGCCGTGGGGAAGGTGAACACGCGCAATCCCTTCAGGTCGGCCAGGCTGCGGACCGGTTTCTTGGTGGCGAAGTTGCAGGGGTCCCAGGCACCGGCGGAGAGCCAGGTCACGCCCTCGACTTCGTCGTAGGCCTCTTTCCAGATCTTGCCGAGGCCGAATTCATGGAACAGGGCCGGAACATCCAGGCTGTAGCGGGTGGCAAAGGGGAAGTAACCGCCGAATACGGCGACATCCACCGGCGAGGACATGGAATCGTCATCGCTTTGTACGGCATCGATGGTGCCGCGCTGCATCGCGCGGAACAGCTCGCCCGTCGGTACCAGGGAATCGGAGGTATAGAGCTCGATGACCATCTCGCCATTGGCCGCCTTGTTGAAGGCCTCGATGGAGGGCTTGATGACATGCTCGGCCAGCGCCGGACCGGCGTAGGTCTGCAAGCGCCACTTGATGGTGGTTTTCTTCGCGGCATGGACATAGGGGGCGCTGACCCCGGCTACCGTGGCGGCGGCGCCGATACCGGCCTTCTTCAGGAAATCACGACGATTGGTCATGGGTGGCTCCTCTTTGGTGGGTGATTGTTGAATATCGCAGATGCACTCCGCGTGGTGTAAATATATTTACATGATGAAATATCCGAGTCAAATATATAATCCTGAATCCGTGGCTTCATGACGAACCCTGGCATAAGCTATTGATCCCACGGCGGTTTAAAAAATGCCCGCTTAACCTATGGGTGAAGCTAAGATTTTTTAATTCCACTGTGGAATCAATATCTTGCACCATCATTTCGCCCTGAAACCACGGATTCAGGATAATGCCATGGGAGGCTGCTGGCACGATGGCCACAGGGTAGGGGACTGAAACTGCCATATCCTGTGGGTTGCGAAATATCGCTACTCGGTATTGGTGGAGGGAGGGTGATGTTGGGCTTCGCTGAAGCCTGTTCCTTCGAGAAATAGCGAGAAGCAAGGAAATGATGATCGATGTGCGATCAATCTATCGCGATCATGTGGATATGCTGACAGTTATCGCGCCTGACCGGTCGGTATCGAAAGCGGTACAATTCCTCAAAGCCAGGATTTCACATTCTCTCTTTCGGCCTTAAGTGAGTTGATCCAATAATACTATCAATAATTGCATTCAGATATGGCAGTTCAGGGAGTTGGTGCATCCGATTGTTACCTTCACCCCAACCCTCTCCCAAAGGGAGAGGGGGGGTAAACCATTCCACCACCCGTTGGGTCGGGCATGGTGGCTGCCGATAATAAACACGATAATGAATAAAAGGACTACGCCATAAAATCCAAATCGGTTCTTGAGTTGAAATTTTGGCGCTCCGGAAGTGCGTTATCTATCTCACTACTGCTCGCACCGAACCACTCGAGTATTTTGCCGTAGTACTCCGAGTAGGAGGTTGTGGGGATGATACGCCCTCTTTGAGAGATATCCTGATCCCCTCCAACGGTAAGGTCGGGAAACTGGCCGTAGTTGCCGGCATTGACCGCGCCAAGCACAAACTGCGAGCCTCCCCATGCATGGTCGCTTCCGTCGCCATTGCTCGCCGTTGAGCGGGAGAAGTCGGAGAGGGAAACCACCGCCACTTCATCGAGCCATCCTTTGTGATCCATCGCGCGCATAAAGGCATCGATCCCGAGGCTCAAGCCCCGGATGCGTACACTATGGTCTCTCTTGAGGTGGCTGTGCTGATCGAATCCTGGCACAACGATACTCAGAGTAATGCGTTTCAAGCCTTTTTTCTTCGCGATGGCGATCAGTTTGGCCGCTGTTTTGAAGGAGTCGACCACCCTTGAGTTGACGACCGTAGCCATTCCCATTTCCGCCTTGGACGGACTCTCGTCTTGATAGATCTTTTTGCCATAGGCATCGACAACGGCATCAAAGGGTTTATCCTGGTTATTGATGTCATCCCAGTCATTCGCAGTGACTTTCGTTTCGCTGTAGCTGCTTTTTCGCAACGACCGGACAAGATTTCGGAAGATATCCTGATTACCTGAGGTGCGTGTATTGTTGACCCAGTCTTCATAGTCATCGTCGATGCGGTTTTCCAGTTTTTCGGGTCCCCGGTAGCTATAGTTCATCGGCACACTATTAGCGCCGAACATCGCATGCTCTACCCCATAGCCGGAAAGGTTGATGTTCATTCGATATATGGGGTCGCCGTTTACATCGCCCCATTGGTCAGCCAGCTTGCCCAACCAACCTGTAGGCGTAGTCATGCTCTTGGCGGTTCCCAGATGCGCCAAAAGGTTCTGTACATTGTGAGCGAAAAGGCTTGGCGGAAGTATTGTCGGGTCGCCTTTGAGCTCAGTTTTGGTGTAGGGCGCCGAGATATTGCCTACATTTTGTATCACCGCGCCCTTGCCTTCATCGAGCCAATAGGCAAGCTCCGGCATCATGGCATTGACGGCGATTTGACTGTCAAAGGTTTGCGGATCATCCAGCAGATAAAAACCCTTCATATAACTTTTCGATTCATCCACTGAACCATCATAGTAGGGATTACTCTGTTTATCTGTGGGATCAAACTCGAGTTGTCCGCTACTGTTGACAAGGTTTCGTAGATCGCTCATCAGATCATTATCGGGAATTGCGATGCCGACCCCTCTCTGTTTTGTGTAATTGCTGTATCCCGTATCAAGGTCACTGCCCGTTGGGATAAAGGTATTCAGCGCATCATTGCCCCCTTGTGTATCGACCAGAAGAATCGCTTTGAAGTCGCTAAACTGACTGCCGCTATTCGCTGACAAGATCCGGGGGAACATTCCTACTCCACCTGCCAAGCCGGCATATTTTAAAAATTCTCTTCGTTTCATCACTATCACCTTAATGAGTCATATAGTCTTCGCTCATCACAATCTCTGTGATCACCGGCGTGATTACATCTTCGACCAGATGCATCTGTATCTCCATATTGGTCCAACTCGGGGCGTATCTGTTTGTGTATTTATCCCTGTAGGTATCGACCAGTTGTTGTACAACCTCGCTCTCGAGCTGCTTGCCCAATAGTTTCTGTGAAGCATCCTCAATCAGCTTTCTGATCGCCTCTTCCCGTCCGGCTTCATCCTTGGGGCCATCGGTAAACTCCTTGCCGGTTTTTTTGAAGTATTCGGTATAGTCACCGAAGTCCAGGAGCATATAGCTTCCCCACTGCGCACTTCTGCGACCCAGTTGATCGCCGTTTTGTGCATACAAGAAGTGCTTTTCGTTGCGCTTGAGCGTATCGTAGATATGGTTTTCTATACCCGTCATGTACTTGGTGGTAAGGAGCTGGGCTTCGGGCGCCTTGTAGCCCCTGATCTTGAACTCGGTACTATCGGGTTCATAATTGTCATCATAGAAGTTGAAAACGGTGGGCGAGTAGGTGGGCCACTCGTTGAGATACTTGTATTTCGAGCCTACATAGTACTCATTGTCTATGGAGCGAACTTCACCTCCATCATCCGTTTCAGTACGCTTTGGCCAGGGCTGGGCATCGAATACACGTAACATCTCCGTGTACATGATATAGGGCTCTTTTACCTTTGTTGCCCGATCCTCTTTGATATCCTTCCAGATATTTTCATCCAAAAGTACTGCCCGAACAGTCTCTCCCAGATCTCCGCCGCTGCTTTGAAATACCTCTGCCACCCTCTGGACATAGTCGGTTTTGGGGTTCGATTTTGTCAGTCGCATGATCAATTTCTTGGCGATGAACGGCGCGGCATTATCATGATTCATCAGGATATCGACCGTTTGCTTCACCTCATCGCTACAGTTATCACTTCCTGATACCGTCTGCCCCAGAAAGGTTTTGTCTCCAGTGTCATGATAGGGCTTGTAGCAGTCGAGAGGATGGAGTGAATCACCGATCCAGAGTTCGGGATTATGGTTGTTGGGTTGGAGATGATGTGGGTAGGTCAATCCTGTAAAGACGCGTGAGACCTCCATGACATCTTGTTGACCATAGGCCGGTATTCGTTGGCCATTGTTACGCTTCTCGGTTCCATCCATATTGAGCTCGAAGAGCCCGATGGAGAAGAGCTGCATGATCTCCCGTCCATAGTTCTCGTCAGGATAGATCGTGGTTCCGCTTGTCCCTGTATGCTCTTTACGGTTGTTCGCATAGGTCAAATAGGTCGCCATCGCGGGAGAGAGGCTCACGTCGTATAAAATATCCCCGTATTTACCGAATGCCCCCTCGAGGAGTATATCGTAGTAGTAGGAGAGTGCTTCTCCCCTGTTCTTGAAGAAGAAGTCGGTCGATTCGCTGGCGACCATGATTTGGCTCAATGCAAATGCGACGCGCTGACGCAATTGCGCATCGTCTTTGAGGTTGCCCTTGAGAATGGCACTGGAGTGATACCCCAGTTCATCGCCGCCATGGATCAATCCCAAATTGAATACCTTATCATTATCCGCCAAAAACAGGTCGATGAGATCGTCGACATCTTTGTCGCTTTGCGGGATATCTAAATTATATCTTTTTTTGAGGTAATCATGCGGGCGGATGGTAAGCGCATGATGCATCATGTTGTAAACGATGCTCTCTTTCTTGAAGTCCCATTGTTTGTTGAGCTGATCATCGACCCAGGTGACAACCCCTTTGTTTTTGAGCTCTTGAACCATTGCCGGTGTCGAGCCCATCGTCGCCATATTGAGAAACTTCACGGCCATGCGATCGGTGAGTGCCGAACCTTCGGGGATATGGCTATATTGATTTCCGTTAGAACCGCCACCGTTTCCGGAATTCCCGTTTCCGCCACCGTTTCCG
>JALVNE010000143.1 GCA_027026755.1 Sedimenticola sp.
TGTGGAAATACACCAATAACTCCCTCCCCCGCGCGCGGGGGAGGGAGTTATTGGTGTATTTCCACATTAACCACAGAGTGAGCATCGAATGAAACGTTTTCTGGAACTGATCAAGGACTGCCTGACCACCATCAAGGAACACATGCCCTGGGATCTGGAAGAACGCCTGGAAGCCAATCCGGATCTGCTCATCATCGATGTGCGCGAGCCTTACGAGTACGAGGTCATGCACATCGAGGGGTCCATGCTGGTGCCCAGGGGAATTCTCGAGTCTGCCTGCGAGTGGGACTTCGAAGAAACCATCCCCGAGCTGGTCCGGGCCAGGGATCGTGAAGTGGTGGTCGTGTGCCGGTCCGGCCAGCGCAGCGTGTTGGCGGCCCATTCCCTGCAGATTCTCGGTTACAAGAATGTCGCCTCCCTGGCCACGGGCATCCGCGGCTGGAAGGACTACGACCTCCCCCTGGTAGATGGTGAGGGCAATGACGTGGACCTGGATTATGCCGACGAGTACTTCACCCCCCGCCTGCGGGAAGATCAGCTGCGGCCCAAGGATTGGGTGGACCCGGTATAGGGTTGCGGATAATTTCGGCGGTGGGCCGACAGTGCTCCTGGCCAATGCAATATAAGGTAGGTCGGGCTTCAGCCCGACAGCAGCGTCGGTCCATGGGGGCAATGTCGGACTGAAGTCCGACCAACAGATTCCGTCTGAAGTCAGGATGCATCCTCTGACGGCTTGAGTTCCGTGCCCGGCTGAACCGGCGAAGTGGCGCCCTGGTAGGCAGCCTTTTCACCTTTGTACCAAGACAGTTTCTCGTGAAGCTTCACCACCTCTCCCACGATGATGAGGGTAGGGGGCTTGGGCTTCTCTCTCTCCACCACCTCGAGGATGTTTTCCAAAGTGCCGGTGAACACCCGCTGCAGGTGAGTGGTGCCCTGTTGCACCAGAGCAATGGGCATCCGTGGGGATACGCCATGCTCCACCAGTTTCTCGACGATCACCGGCAAACCCATGAGTCCCATATAGAACACGATGGTCTGGTGGGGCTGGGCCAGCTGGTGCCAGTTGAGATTCATGGTTCCGTCTTTGAGGTGACCGGTGACGAAAGTCACGGACTGGGCGTAGTCCCTGTGGGTCAGGGGGATACCGGAGTAGGTGGCGCATCCTGATGCCGCGGTGATGCCGGGAATCACCTGGAAAGGCACGCCCTGTTCCGCCAGGGTGTCTATCTCCTCTCCGCCACGGCCGAAGATGAAGGGGTCCCCCCCCTTCAGGCGCACCACCCGCTTGCCCTCCTTGGCCAGCTTCGCCAGCAGTTCGTTGATCTCCTCCTGGCGCATGGCATGGCGGTCCCTTTCCTTGCCCACATAGATGCGCTCGGCTTCCCGGCGCACCATCTCCAGCACGGGCTTGGCCACCAGGCGGTCATAGACCACCACGTCCGCCTGCTGCATGAGACGCAGGGCGCGGAAGGTGAGCAGATCCGGGTCGCCAGGACCGCCGCCCACCAGATAGACCTCGCCCATGCCCCGGCTGGGAGAGAAACTTTCCAGCTCTTTCTCCAGCACGGCCTCGGCTTCTTCCATGTGGCCGGAAAAGACCCGCTCCGCCACGCTGCCCTGGAGAATGCGGTCCCAGAAACGCCGCCGGTCGTCGGGGTTGGAAAACGCGGCTTTCACCCTGTCCCGGTAGCGCGCAGTCAATTCGCCCAAACGACCGTAGCCAGCGGGAATCAGGGATTCCAGACGGGCGCGGATCAGTCGGGCCAGTACGGGCGACGCGCCTCCCGTGGATACGGCGGCCACCACCGGGGAACGGTCGATGACCGAGGGCATGATGAAGCTGCCGGCATCCGGATCGTCCACCACGTTCACCGGGATGTTCTGTTGCCGGGCTGTTTCGGCAATGGACTTGTTTACCGCAGGATCATCGGTAGCGGCAATGACCAGGGCGAAATCCTGAAGTCCGGAGTCGGAATATTCGCGCTCATGGTGAATGACCTGGCCATCCCCGGCCTGTCCTTTCAGTTCCTGGCACAGCTCGGGGGCGATGATATGCACCTCGGCACCCGCGTCGCGCAGCAGGCGGCACTTGCGCGCGGCAACCTCGCCACCGCCTATGATGGCGCAGGGCCGGGATCTGACATTCAGGAAAATGGGAAGAAAATCCATTGCTTGGTTACCGTTACAAATGGCGGGTGGCTGATGAGCATAGCATAAGCGGTTGTTTTACAATATAAAAACCACGCCATTATCAGCGTTTATGCCGCGCATACATTGATTATATGAGGATATTATAATATACTACATCGATTCAGTTTGCCATTGACCCCATATCGAGGTTTGAATGCAAGTCAAAGAGATCGACGTATCCGAGCTGAAAAAGCGTCTGGATGCGGGCGAGGATGTCGTTTTGCTGGATATCCGCAGTGATGCGGAGGTGCGCCAGGGTATTCTGCCCGGATCGGAGCATCTGCCCATGCATCTCATTCCCCTGAAGTTGCAGGACTTTCCCCGGGACAAGGATGTCATCCTGTATTGTCGTAGCGGCGCGCGGTCTTACCATGCCTGCGCCTTTCTTGCGCAGCAGGGGGTGGACAATGCCTTCAATCTGCGTGGCGGCATCATCGACTGGGCGCGCCATGGCTATGAAATCGCCGCGTCCGCATGAAAATTTTCATCTGGTGCTTGCCTTTCTCTGAGAGTTAGAATATAAGAAAGCACTGTTATTTAACCCACAAACACTGGAGAAATCCCATGGCTGATTTTGATGAAGAACTCGATGCAAGTGGCCTGAACTGTCCTCTGCCCATCCTGCGTGCAAAGAAGGCATTGGCGGCCCTGGATTCCGGCAAGGTGCTGCACATCATTGCGACCGACCCCGGTTCCGTGAAAGACTTCGAAGCCTTTTCCAAGCAGACCGGCAACGAGCTGCTGGAGTCCAAGGAAGAAGGTGGCAAGTTCCATTTCCTGATCAAAAAGGCCTGATTCGGCTGTCTGACATCTGAAATACTGCGTTCAGTCGCAGGGGAGAAGACGAATGGAACAGAAAAAGATGGCCATCATCGCCACCAAGGGTAGCCTGGACTGGGGCTATCCTCCCTTTATTCTTGGCTCCACTGCCGCGGCACTGGGTTACGAGGTGGAGATCTTCTTTACCTTCTACGGCCTGCAGCTGCTGAAAAAGGATCTCAATCACCTGCGTGTTACTCCCCTGGGTAACCCGGGTATGCCCATGCCCGGCGGCATGGAAAAGTGGATGCCCGTGCTGGTTACCGCGCTGCCCGGCATGGAAGCCATGATGACTTCCATGATGAAGAAGCAGATGAAGGCAAAGGGCGTAGCAAGTCTGGAAGAACTGCGGGAACTCAGTCAGGAAGCCGAAGTACGCTTCATTGCCTGTAACATGACCGTGGAACTGTTCGACATGCAGCCTTCGGACTTCATCGATGGCATCGAGCTGGCTGGCGCGGCGCGTTTCTTCGAATTTGCAGGGGATTCAGATATCTGCATGTACATATAGGTGCGACGTGAGGGCGTCTCACTTGCGGAAACCGGTCCTCGCATTATAAAATACCGGCATAAAATCAATGACTTATAAAATCCCTGTAGGTTGTTGATAAAGTCGTCGGGGAATGGGACGAAAGTCCCATTCCCGCGCCGACCTCTCCGTCTGACCCACGGAAGAGCGTCCAAATCGGTTCTGGTCAAACCGTCAAGGAGCAATAAGATGAAAACTCGATGCCGAGGTTTTCGGTGTTGCTCGTCTCTCGCCCGTAAGGGCGCCTGGTAACACTCGACAACCGCCTGCCCAACCAGCAGGTAGGCCAATGCATAGTGCATGACGCCCGTAAGGTGTCGTTGTGATTGTTCGGTTCATCCGTTGGTCACGGATGAATAGAGAACCCATTGTGCAACCAATGGTAGCCCAGGGCCAGCGCGTTATCGGCAACGGTTTCGTGTGAAGCGGCCTAACAATGTACCCCCCGGAGCGGGTGTGTCTATCCCGTGAGGGAAGACGCAGATTCTGCCAGTGGTCAAGGCGGATGAGGGGCTAGGCTGGGCGGTAAGGCTAACAGATGTGAACTGCTGATAAACCTCGTCAACATGAACGAACCGAAGCCACTGGACAAGGTTCGGATGCGACTGGACATTCCCCTTTATATTGGGAATGCGTTGCCATGATCGTCGCCGGGGGAGAGGTGGAGCCTAACCCGTTCGTGTCACAACGACGCAACACGGTAAGCCCGTATTCCTCCTGAGCGCATAGCGCGAAGGAAACCGACCCGCAAGGGGAGGCGACAGGAGTGCGGGTAGGGGATGACGGAGAAAGCGAATGCCAGCCTGTAATGGGCTGGATAGGGGTGGCATCGCCCCACCCGAAAGGGTGCCCACTTCCGTCTGGTCTCTCCTTGCGAGAAGACCTGTAGAACCCCAGAAGAAAACCGGAAAGGCGCAAGCCCATCCGGTTTTCAAGAACTGCCCTTGTGGGGACAGACGTTCCCCGCAAGGGGAGTAGTACGTCTGCTTCCGACAGGGCTATTCAATAGCAACTGGAGGATAGCAAGATGAGTAAAAAGAAGCAAAGCGAAAGCTGCGCGACCGAGCCTGCATCCTCCCACGGAGAATGGCGGCACTGGCATGAAATCGAATGGTCAGTGATGCAACAAACCGTGCGGGGCTTGCAGGTAAGAATCGCAAAGGCAGCCAAAGCAGGCAACTGGCGCAAGGTGAAAAACCTGCAAAGGTTGCTCACCCGTTCCTTTGCCGCCAAAGCAGTGGCAGTGAGACGGGTAACCGAGAATCGGGGCAAACGGACACCAGGGGTCGATAAGGAAACCTGGAGTACGCCCGAGGAAAAGTGGAACGCGATTTTCCGGTTACAACGGCGCGGCTACCAGCCAAAACCGTTGCGGAGAATCTATATCCCGAAAGCCAATGGCAAGCGGAGACCCTTGGGGATTCCCACCATGCTGGACAGGGCCATGCAGGCACTTCACTTGCTGGCACTGGAACCGGTAGCGGAGACCACAGGTGATCCCAACAGCTACGGCTTTCGCCCTTACAGGGCGGCACATGATGCGATGCGAAAAGTCCACGGACTGCTCAATCGCAAGACTTCGCCGCAATGGGTACTGGAGGGCGACATCAAGGGATGCTTTGACCACATCAGCCACACGTGGTTGCTGGAGCATATTCCCATGGATCGAGAGATCCTGCGGAAATGGCTCAAGGCAGGCTATATGGAGCTGAACAGGTTTCATGCAACGCGAGCGGGTACGCCTCAGGGCGGCATCATCTCGCCAGTGCTTGCCAACATGGCCTTGGATGGTCTGGAAGCGGAGCTTGAAAGGCACTTTGGTGCGCTCAAGTCCCGCCGACGGGCGAGAAACAAGGTCAGCCTGGTACGGTATGCGGATGACTTCATCATTACCGGCACCTCGAAAGAGTTGTTGGAAAACGAAGTCAAGCCAGTGGTGGAGCGTTTCCTGGCGGAACGGGGACTCGTCCTCTCGCCGGAAAAGACGCTGGTCACCCATATCGAAACGGGGTTCGATTTTTTGGGCTGGAACTTCCGCCGTTACTGGCGGCAAGGTCAACAAAAGGTGCTGGTGAAGCCATCAAAGGCTAACACCAAAGCTTTTCTGACCAAAGTTCGGAGAATCATCAAATCCCGGCCAGGTGCAACCCAGGCGTCATTGATCAAGCACCTCAACCCGGTCATCGCCGGGTGGTGCAATTACCACAAGGCAGTGGTGGCCAAAGAGGCGTTCAGCTACGTCGATTGGCAGATCTGGAAGGCGTTGTGGAAATGGGCCAGAAGACGGCACAACAAGAAGGGCAAACGGTGGATCGTCAAGCGGTACTGGCACTCCATCGGAACGCGGGACTGGGTCTTTGCCGCCGAACTTCCCGAACGGGATGAAGACGGTGATATCCAACTGGTGAAACTCAAGATCGCGGCTCAAGTCAAAATTGAGCGGCACAAAAAGATCAAGAGTGACGCCAATCCGTATGACCCGGAATGGGAGTCATATTTTGAAGCCCGGTGGCATGAGCACATGAAGCGTTCCCTGAGGGGACGGCTGAAAGAGCTACGCTTGTGGGAACGGCAGGAAGGGCACTGCCTGGTCTGCCGCGACCGGCTGGAATGGGAACGACGATGGGATATCCATCATATCGTGCCCACGACGGCAGGCGGTAGTGATGCACAGAGCAACCTTGCCCTGCTGCATCCGAACTGCCACAGGCAGGTTCACAGCCGGAACCTGACGGTAAAGCTGCTGGCTCCTACAGGGTAGGGGTTTGGCAGAGGCTTGAGCCGGATGCGGGGAAATCCGCACGTCCGGTTCTTAGGGGGCGGGGAGGCCGTAAGGTCTTCCTGCTACCCGACTTCGTTGAAATTGCATAAAAAAGCCGCCTGATGGCGGCTTTTTTTATGCCTGTCCCCGGTGCATGGCGTTTCCCATGGACACGAAAAAGCCGCTGTGACAGCGGCTTTTTCTTGGTTTCGGGCAGAGCGCTGTCAGAACTTGTAGTTCAACTGGGCGCTGAAGATGTCCACGTCGGAGTCGTATTCACCGACGAGCTGATGCCCTGTGCTGTGGTCCAGGGCGTTCAGGTCGGTGTCGTCGATGAACAGGTGGGAATAGCCCATGTCGAAGCCCAGCCTGTCAGACAGCTGGTACCCCAGGCCCACGGCAACCCAGGTACGGTCGTTACCAGGAATGCGCGGCGTGCGGTCGCTGGTCTTGCTGATGGGGGTTTCGTCATAGGCCCAGCCGGCGCGGAACACCCACTTGTTGTTGGGACGATAAATGGCGCCCAGGGAGTAACGCATGTTGTTGTCCCAGTTCTCGGGCTGCACGGTATCAGGCTGGGCGGGATTGTCATACTTTATGACCAGCTCGTCGAAGCGGCTCCAGCGTGTCCAGGTGGCATCGGCAAGGACGGCCCACTGGTCGTTGAATTCGTGGTACAGGCTGATGGATGCGGATTCGGGCAGATTCACGTCTGCACTGGCGCCAGTGTCGCTGAACAGGGGGATGCCCATGTTCAGGATGGCCTGAAAGCCTGCGGGCACGCGGAAGTCGGCATCGCCTTCCAGGTTCTGCTTGACGTTGGAGCGATAAGCCAGGCCAAGGCGGGTATGGTCGGTCAGGTGAATCATGGCGCCGAGATTGAAGCCGAAGCCCCAGTCGGAGCCCTTGACCTTGGCGTAGCCGTCGGAAGCGGTGGGCATCATTCCCGCCGCGGCACAGGTGCCGGTGGGTATCTGCGGGATCTGGGCTTCCAGCCCATAGCAGATGGTGCCGAAATCGACATTGTTGGACAGGGTGGCGCGAATGTATTGGGCGCTGATGCCGCCTCCCAGGGAAACCCTGTCATTCACCTTGTAGGCGATGCTCGGGTTGATATTGAGGGTGCTGATCTCGGAACGAACCGCATGGTAGCGGCCAACCCAGTCCTTGTCATACTGGGTGGCAAGCCCAAAGGGCGCATTTATGCCCACGCCGGCAAACAGCTGGTCACTGAGCTGAGTGGAGAAGTAGAAGTTTGGCACCAGGGCGGTTTCACCACCGTCATCATCGCTGCCGGAAAGCGTGCCTGATACGGGAGCCCCGCCGGTCAGGAGTGGGTTGATGTAGGAACCGCGGTTGCTGAAATCCGCGCTGGGAACGATGATGTGGCCGGCCATTACCATCTGTGAACCGGACAGTTCGGTCATGCCCGCCGGGTTGAAGAATATGGTGGAGGCATCCTCGGCCACGGCGGCCGCGCCGGCAAAGGCATTGCCCATGCCGCTTGCGCTGTTTTCGATGATGGCAAATCCGGCGGAATGGGCGCTGAAGGATGATGCGGCCACCAAGCCGCCAATAAGCAGGCCCAAGGGCTTGCGAATGGCTGTTTTGTTCATGTTACGTTGTCTCCCTTGCTGAAACTCGTGCGTGAATGCCCCCTGGGCAATACTGGATGGTCAAACAGATTGTGGCATATTGCCCTAAAGGCTATGTCAAATGCGGACAAAATGCCAGTCCTATCCTGCTGAAACGCTGGAATGGGCGTGCCTGGAAGAAGGGGCTTGACCAAACGCAAATGCATGTCCGCAATTTTGTGGCAAGCTGATGCTTTAGCAGTTTATAATATAAACTGGATTTATTGCTGGTATTGCGCAGTTTTGCGGCAATCTCCGCAAAACCTGGAACCGGGAGCAATCAGTAACATGGCCGACAGAAGATTACAGGTTTTCTTCACCGTTGCCCGCCTGCTCAGCTTCACCAAGGCGGCGGAAACCCTGCACATGACCCAACCCGCAGTGACATTCCAGGTTCGCCAGCTGGAGGAATATTTCAACACCCGCCTGTTCGACCGCACGCACAACCGTATCAGCCTCACGGATGCCGGCAACCTTGTCTATGGCTACGCGGAAAAGATCTTTGATCTCTACAATGAAATGGAGAACATGATCAAGGACATGACAGGGGAGATCAGCGGCTCTCTGACCATCGGCGCCAGCACCACCATCGCCGAATACATGCTGCCCTCGCTGCTGGGTGATTTCCGCAAGCGCTACCAGGACGTCGTCATCCATCTCAAGGTGTCCAACACCGAGGGTGTGGTTTCCATGGTGGAAAACAATGTCATCGACCTGGGCGTGGTGGAAGCGCCCGTGGGCAACAAGAACCTGGTGGTGGAAACCTGCCGCAACGACCGTCTGGTAGCCATCGTGCCCAATGGTCATCCCCTGGCCAGCCATGACGTGGTGCACCTGGATGAACTGCTGGAATATCCCTTCATCTGCCGTGAAGAAGGTTCGGGTACCCGGGAGGTCATCGAGGAATACATCTGTCATGCCGAGGGCTGCAAGGACGGGCTGAATGTGGCCATGGAACTGGGCAGTCCCGAAGCCGTGAAGGGCGCGGTGGAGGCCGGCATGGGGATTTCCATCGTGTCCGAGGCCACCATTGCCAAGGAGGTCCAGCTGGGCACCCTGGCGGCGGTGGAGCTGGATCCGCCCATGGAGCGGCCGTTTTCCTTCGTTCACCAGAAGCAGAAATTCCGCGTGCGCGTCATGGATGAACTGCTGGAGTTCGCCCGCGGTTACTGCAAGGAAGAGAGCTGACCTTGTTTGCGCCCACGCCCTTGAATCTGCCCAAGGAGCAGCGCCGCCTGCTGCGGCTGTATGGCGGACTGGACGACGGTCGCAAGGCCAGCCTGCTGGCTTTTGCCGAATTTCTCGCCCGGCAGCAGGAAGAGGGCGAGCCGCAGGAGCCATCGGAAGCGCAGTCTCCGCGAACAATTCCCCGGCCCGAAGAGGAAACCGTGGTGGCCGCCATGCGCCGGCTCACGGAAACTTATCCCATGATAGAACGGGACGCCCTGCTGGACCCGGCCACCTCCCTGATGATGGCACATATGCTGCAGGGCCGGCCTGCCGCCGAGGTTATCGATGAGCTGGAGGCCCTGTTCGACGAGCATTACCAACTCTATCTGCAAAAGTTTTCCGCCTAGGGGGTTCCCGTGCAGCTCATCGTTCAATGGGTAAAACGCACCTTTTCGGACCCGCAGCTGGTGGTGCTGCTGTCCCTGCTGCTGGCGGGTTTCATCATCATCGTCACCATGGGCGACATGCTGGCGCCGGTACTGGCCAGCATCGTCATCGCCTACCTGCTGGAGGGCCTGGTGGCGCCGCTGGAGAAGCTGGGACTGCCGCGCATGGTGGCGGTGGTCATCGTGTTCATCCTGTTCCTCATCTTTCTGGGCGTGATCCTGTTCGGCCTCATGCCGCTGCTGTCGCGCCAGGTCACGCAGCTGGTGCAGCAGCTGCCCAACATGTTGGCGGAAGGGCAGAAGACCCTGATGATGCTGCCGGAGAAATATCCCGAGCTGATTACCGTGGATCAGGTGCAGGAGGTCATCAGCACCATTGGCAGCGAGATGGGCAACATGGGTCAGCGGGTGTTGTCCTGGTCCCTGTCTTCCGTGGTGGGGGTGATCACCATTCTCGTGTACCTGGTACTCATGCCTCTGCTGGTGTTCTTCTTTCTCAAGGACAAACATCTGATTCTCAACTGGTTCGCCAGCATGCTGCCCCGGGACAGGAAGATCGCCCTGCATGTGTGGCGGGAAGTGGACGGGCAGATTTCCAACTATGTGCGCGGCAAGTTCTGGGAGATCATCATCGTCTGGTCCGCAAGTTTCGTCACCTTCACCCTCATGGGCCTGCAGTACGCCATGCTGTTGTCGGTACTGGTGGGGCTCTCGGTGATCATCCCCTATATCGGCGCCACCGTGGTGACCTTTCCGGTGCTCATGGTGGCCTGGTTCCAGTGGGGCTGGACGGCGGATTTCGGCTGGCTGGCCCTGGCCTATTTCATCATCCAGGCCCTGGACGGCAATGTGCTGGTGCCCCTGCTGTTCTCCGAGGTGGTCAGCCTGCATCCCATCGCCATCATCGTGGCCATTCTGGTATTCGGTGGTTTCTGGGGCTTCTGGGGCGTGTTCTTCGCCATTCCCCTGGCGACCCTGGTGAATGCGGTCATCCAGGCCTGGCCAACGCGGGAGGAGCTGGACGACAAGCTGGCGGAAAAGGAGGCTGTTTCTTCATAACATGCGCGGCAGGCGCAGGATGAAGCGGGTACCCTGCTTCCCGCCGGACTGAACGCTGATGGAGCCCCCATGAGCCTGCACCAGGCGCCGGGTGATGGCCAGGCCCAGGCCGGTGCCGTTGGGCTTGGTGGTGAAGAAGGGTTCGAACAGGCGTTCCAGCTGCTCCGGAGGAATCGCTTCCCCTTCGTTCTGGATCATCACCTGCAGTATCTCATCATCTGTTGGCATGACACGGATTTGCACTTTGCTGCCCGGAGTTGCCGCGTCCACGGCATTGTTCACCAGATTGATGAAGATCTGTTGCAGCCGGTCGGCATCCGCCACCAGGGGCAGGGCAGGCGCCGGACAGTCCAGGAGCAATGACAGCTGTTTTTCCCGGGCGGCGGGCTGCTGGCTGTTGATGACTTTTTGCAGGATGGGGCAGAGATCCGTTTTCTGCGGATTCAGGCTGAAAGGGCGGGCATAGCGCAGGATGTCCGCCAGCAGACGGTCGATGCGCGCCATTTCCTGCTCTGCCAGATTCAGGCGCTTGCGGGCCGCCTCGGGCAGTTCCGTATTCTCGAAATAGTCCAGGGCCATGCTCACCGTGGCCAGGGGGGTACGGATCTCGTGAGCGATGTCGGATACGAACTGGCCGATGGCTGCCAGGCGGGCGTGTTCCGCCAGCTTCAGAGTGCGGCTGAAGCTCAGGGTGATCACCGTGGCCAGGTTGGCCAGCAGTTGCATGTGCTCGGCCTGGTAGGCGTGGGCCTGGCGGGTGGCGAATACCAGCACCCCGGGGATGGGGCTGCGGGAGGTGACGGGGAGGAAGATGGCGTCCCGCCGCCCCCGTTCCGCCAGCACTTGCAGGAAGCGGTAGGAGGAACGCTGCAAGGCCGTCTCCCGGATGTCCGGGATGTGCAGGGGCTTGCCGCTGTTCAGGCATTCTTCCAGCAGGGTGTTCTTCAGGGCGAAACGCAGAATACCGAGTTCTTCCGGCTGGCCATCGGCATAGGCCCGCTCCAGCTGTATGTTGCCGTCCGTGGACACGAACAGTACTCCCACCCAGTCCAGGGGCAACAGCTCGGGGAAACTCCGGGACACGAATTCCAGGGTTTCATTCAGGTCGCTGCCTTCCTGCAGCCGGGTGGTGAGTTTGAACAGATTGTCCAGGCGCGAGGACAGCTGGTTGAAGGACTGGGCAAGAAAGCCGATTTCGTTGTCTGCCTTCACAGGCACTTGGTAGCTGAAGTTGCCCGCAGACACCTGGCGAAAGCCTTCCACGGCGGCGCCCAGGGGGCGCAGCACCCGCTGGTAGAACCAGAACATGATGCCGATGGCGATGACCAGGGCCACGATGAAGGAGGCGCGGATGATGATATTGGTTTCCCGGGCGCGTTGCCGAAAATCGGCATCCAGGGCCTTGAGCAGATCGCGGGTCTTTTCCAGCAGCTCGGGGTTGCGCTCCACGATAAGGGTGGCCGCCTCGGCCAGGTGCGGCATGTCGTCCGGCCCCATGGTCTTGTCCAGATCCCGCAGGAACTGCTTCCAGTACTGCTCCAGCTCGAAGGCGGCGTTCAGGGTGTTTTCGCCGAGCACCGGGTTCATGGGCTCATGCATTTCCAGCTGGCGCTGGAAGTCACCGCTGGAGAAAGCCTTGCAGATGTCGTCGAACTGGGCGGTGTTGTTCATCAGGTCCCGGTAGTAGAGGCGCAGATCCCGGGTATAGGCGGCAGAGTCCTGGGGGGTGTTCTTCTGGTAGTTCATGGCCTGCATGGCCAGGTGCTGGGCGGTGGCCTGCAGCTCCCCGGCGAGGCGCAGCAGGGCGCCCTGGGTGCGCTGCTCGTCCAGAATCTTCAGAGTGTGCAGGCTGAAGAAGCTGAACAGGGCGATGAGGGCCAGCAGGGCCAGGCCGATCTGGAATTTCAGGGTGTGGGTGAATTGCAAAAAAAGCTCCGGATTTCATGCACGGCGTGTGCCAAGCCAGTAAAATAGCATTCCCTGGGTATCCGCGGGCAACAAATGCCCGTCCTGTCTCCTCAACAAGACCCTGTTCATGACCTCGAATCTTTCAGATACCGCTGAACTTTTCACCATCCGCGACTGGGTGCGCTGGGGCGCCAGCCGCTTTGCCGAGGCGGGCCTGTTCTTTGGTCATGGTACGGACAATGCCTTCGATGAATCCCTGGCCCTGGTGCTGCACGCCCTGCATCTGGACCACAGCCTGCCGCCGGATTTTCTCGACACCCGCATCACCGCTGCGGAACGGGAGCAGGTGCTGGCTTATCTGCGCCAGCGCCTGGAAGATCATCTGCCGGCGGCCTATATCACCCATGAGGCCCATTTCGCCGGCCTGAGCTTCTATGTGAACCAGAACGTGCTGGTGCCGCGCTCGCCCATTGCCGAACTCATCGAAGCCGGTTTCAGCCCCTGGCTGGATGTGGATACGGAAGAACTGGACATCCTCGACCTGTGCACCGGCTCCGGCTGCATTGCCATCGCCTGCGCCCGCTATCTGCCCCAGGCCCGGGTGGACGCCTCGGACATCTCTCCCCTGGCCCTGGAGGTGGCCCGGGTGAACGTGGAACGTCACGGGGTGGAAGACCAGGTCAGCCTGTACCGTTCCGATGTCTTCGATGAGCTGCCCGGGCGGCAATACGATCTCATCGTGAGCAATCCTCCCTATGTGAGCCTGGAGGAGATGCAGGGCCTGCCGGAAGAATTCCGCCACGAGCCGGCTCTGGGCCTGGAGGCCGGCGAGGATGGCATGGATATCGTGGCGCGCATCCTCTGCCAGGGCGGCCGTTACCTGAAACCCGGTGGTATCATGATCGTCGAAGTGGGAGACAGCATGGGGCACCTCATGGAACGCTACCCCCAGGTTCCCTTTTTGTGGCTGGAATTCGAGCGGGGCGGCCATGGGGTCTTCCTGCTCACTGCCGAACAACTGAACGAATACCAGGACATCTTTCTGGAGGAATGTGACTCATGACCCTGCGTCGCGCCAAGACTGCTGACGAATACATCGACTGGATCAAGAATGCCGTTTTCGAGGCCAAGGATCTCAAGGACTGCTTCATGTTCGAGATCGAGGACATGACCCGCTTCCCCAGCTGGGTGGAGCCTCTGGAGAAAATGATCAACGACGTGTACCAGTCCATGGTGGACGGGACCTATCATTTCGGCCGGGAGGATCTGCCTTTCATGGAAATCCTCTATCGCTACGGCGACCAGATTCCTTTCCATACCCTGCTCAAGCAGATCAACGAAACCCATCGCAAGGGGCTGGAAGTCGAAGAAGACGACTGACAGCCCGTACCGGAGCCTTTCATGGAACAGCAACTGATACTGGATGACGCCCTGATCGCCAAGTACGACCAGAGCGGCCCCCGTTACACTTCCTATCCCACCGCCGTGCAGTTTCATGAAGACTTCACCGCGGACGACTACGCCGCCATCGCCCGGGACAGCAATGCCAGCGGGCGGCCCCTGTCCCTGTATTTCCATATTCCTTTCTGCGACACCATCTGTTTCTACTGCGCCTGCAACAAGGTGGCCACCAAGGACAGGAGCAAGGGAAACCAGTACCTGCAGCGCCTGTACCGGGAAATCGCCCTGCAGGGCGAGCTGTTCGACCGGGAGCGCCCCGTGGAACAGCTGCACTGGGGCGGCGGCACGCCCACCTTCATCAGCCATGAGGAAATGCGCGAGTTGATGCGCGTCACTGGCGAGCATTTCCAGCTGCTGCCGGACGATCAGGGCGAGTATTCCATCGAAATCGATCCCCGGGAAGCGACCGCGGAAACCGTGTCCCTGCTGCGCGAGATCGGCTTCAACCGCATGAGCCTGGGGGTGCAGGATTTCAATCCCCGGGTGCAGAAAGCAGTGAACCGCATCCAGAGCGAGGAAGAAACCCTCGCGGTGCTCAATGCCGCCCGCGCCGAAGGCTTCCGCTCCGTGAGCATCGACCTCATCTACGGCCTGCCGCGCCAGACCCGGGAAAGCTTCGAGCACACCCTGGAACGGGTCATAGAAGTCGGGCCGGACCGCCTGTCCGTGTTCAACTACGCCCATCTGCCACAGATCTTCAAGCCCCAGCGGCGCATCGAAGCCAGCGAGCTGCCGCCGCCGGAAGTGAAGCTGGAGATCCTGCACATGACCGCATCCAAACTGGCGCAGGCCGGCTATGTGTACATCGGCATGGACCACTTCGCCAAGCCCGACGATGAGCTGGCCGTGGCCCAGCGCGAGGGCACCCTGTACCGGAATTTCCAGGGCTACTCCACCCATGCCAACTGCGACCTGG
>JALVNE010000144.1 GCA_027026755.1 Sedimenticola sp.
GTGTTCGCCGGGCTCATAGTCCGCATCGAAGGCATAGCCAAAAAAAGCCCGGGCGCGGGGCCGGGCGCGCCCCTGGGTGATGCGGGTCCAGCGGCCCTGCAGGCCCTGCCAGGTGGCATCCAGTTCAGCGAAACGCCGGTTGCCGGCAGCGGTCTGTTTCCATGCCAGACCCAGGCCCAGCAGGCAGTATTCCGATTGGGGGCGACGCCAGTACAGCCACTCCTGTGCTCGCGCCGGCGGCATGGTCAACAGGGGGAGAGGCGCTTCAACGGATATGGACAGCAATCCCCGGCGCGAGGATCTGAGCACGGGCATGGCCAGCTGCCGCAGCTCCATGCGCAATCGGCCCAGCCACAGGGGAAGGGATGCAGCGTTGTCGGCTTGGCGGGCCATGGGTTTACTTGACGGTTTCGAAACGCCAGGGAAGGATGAAACTGCCCCGGTCCGTGCGCAGGATGACCCTGGCTTCCCAGTCCATGCGCTGGCGTATGCATACGGGCAGCAGGCCTTCCCCTTCGAAGCGGCCATCGGCCACCTTCTTCAGCAAGGGGCGGTTGTAGCCCATGTTCATGGTCACGCCGGAAAAGTCCACTTCCACCCTGTCGGCATCCACCCCCTGTACCTCCACCACCAGCTTCAGAGGCTCTGTAACAGGAATGCTGCGCGGCTCGATGGAGAACATCACTTCCCCGCCCACGGGCAGGCTGCGGCGGCAGGGGCCCTGGTGGAGGTCACAGTCGTCCAGGGGAAGCACCTGGGCCGGCGGCGGCTCGAAGTAGTCGCGGAAATACCAGGCCACGCTGCCCAGAATGGCAGCGGCGGCAAGGATGACGACAGGGAGAACCCAGGATTTTCTTTCAGCCATGGTTCAATGGGGAAATACCCCCCTCTCCCTAACCCTCTCCCCCCAAGGGGAGAGGGAATTTTCCAGGATCAGGGGCGTGGCAAATGGACTCATAAGAGTTAGCGCAGAAAAATGTTTAGGCCATTGATGATGTAGGTCGGGCTTCAGCCCGACCTACGGGTACGGATTTTTCCATGATCGGGGATGCGGACAGCGGACTCATGAAGACCAATCTTACGGCAGATCGCCCTTGCGGAACAGTCGGTAACCCAGCCAAGCGGTCAGCGACCCCAGGACAAAGGGATAGGCCAATGCCCAGACCAGATAGCCTGTCTCGCCAAAGTTGTCGAGAATGACATAGGCGGACGGCCCCAGCAGCACCAGCTGGGGATCGAACAGCAGCATGGCCCCGGTGCGGAACACCTGCAGGGGATTGGCCAGGGCAATGGCAATGATGGTTTCCGCGGGCAGCCCCTGTTTGATCAGGGCGCCCAGCAGGATCAGGTCCAGAAACAGCAGCAGGAACAGCCAGATGAGAAAGGCCGAGCCCGTAGCCACGTCGGAAGAACGCGCCAGGGTGGACACCAGCATGCCAATACCCAGGAAACACCAGGCCAGGGAAATGAGAAAGCCGGTATAGAACAGCACCTGGGTCCAGGGAATCTCCACGCCCTTGAACAGGCCCCAGGCCACGGCGGCAAACATGGCCAGCACCACGGGCAGAAACACCACGAAGAAACGGCCCAGCAGCTTGCCCCAGAACCAGCTGGCCAGGCTCACGGGCAGGGAGAGCATGTATTCGAAGATGCCCGCCTCCCGGTCGCCGGCCACGGAACGCACGGTGGTGATGAGCACGAACAGGGGCAGCACCGCCATGGTGATCTGCAGATAGGTGACCAGCATGCGCGACAGGCCGGTAAAGCCCATGATGCGCGATTCCGTAAGACCTGACATGAACAGGGCCACCACCACCCCGCCGAAAACCAGGGTATAGACCATGAACCAGCGCGAGCGCAGGGATTCGCTGATGTCTGCTGCCGCAGTCAGAAGAAGATGTTTCATGATGGTTTATTCTCCAGCTGCGGAATGCTGATGTTCGTCGCCACGATGGGCATGGGTTTCGTTTTCCACTTCATAGATATGCTTGCGCGCCTGGGCGAAGTCCAGGGCGCCGGGCTCCTTTTCCGGTGTCGCTCCCAGGCCGTAACCCATGGGCGTGATCTTGCCTTTCACGTACCAGGCCTTGCGTGCGTCTATCCATTCACCATTACGGTAGTCCGTGACCCAGACTTCTGTTTTGGGATTGTCTTTCCAGGGCTGCTGATCCAGCCAGATCACGGCACAACCGATGTCATCGAATTTGTACAGTTTGCCTTTCTGCCCGGCGGGGCCACCGCGCACCTGGGCGGCATAGTTGTGATCGCTGATCGCCATGGCGCAGCGGACGCAGACTTCCCGGTCCCAGCGTACCTTGCCCGGCCCGGTGTCCGGCTCACCGGAACAGCCCGCCAGCACCAAGAGCAGGCCCAGCAATAACAACAGCGTCCGCATCAGTCCGTGGCCTCGTCCAGGTGTATGGCCTTGAGGATGGCCGCATAGCGGGACAGCATGCCCAGGAAGCGCAGCCGGTCAGGGCCCGCCACCCGGCCTTCCCAGATGATGCCCTCACGCACATCCGAGAAACCCCATTCAATCACGGTACGGGCAAAGGCCTCACTGGCGCGGGTGAGCACCAGGCGGCAGCTGAGCATGCTGCTCATGTCCACGTCGTCGGCCACATGGTCGTTGAGCACGATCCTGCCCTGGTCCATTTCCACCACCCGGTTCACCAGGGAAGCCACCTCGTCAAGACGATGGCTGGAAATGATCATGGCTGCCTTGTCGCGCTTCTCCTCCAGCAGCTGGAAGAAGATGTGCCGGGCCTCGGGGTCCAGGTTGGCGGCAGGCTCGTCCAGCACCAGCAGCCGGCATTCCCGACCCAGGGCGATGCTGATGAGCAGCTTCTGTTTCTGGCCGCCGGACAGCTTGTTGAAAGGCTGGTGGCGCATCCTGTGAACATCCAGGCCCAGTTTTTCCGCTACCGCCGTCATTTTCTTCGGATCGCTGTCACAGACCCCGGCGGCAAAGCGGATGAGCTGGGCCACGGGCATCTTCAGGGGAGGCGATATCTGGGGCACGAAACCCACGTGTTTGAGCACTTCGGTGCGGTGCTGCCGGGGTTCCAGGCCGTTCACCCTCACCTTGCCGCTGCACTGGTACTCGCCCAGCAGGCAGCGGATCATGGTGGTCTTGCCGGCGCCATTGGAGCCCACCAGGGCCACGCGGTCGCCTTGGTCGATGCTCAGGTCTATGCCCTTGAGCACTTCGACGCGGCGGAAGCGCTTGCTGACCTTTTCGAATTCGATCATTGCCATGTCAGGCCCACCTGGAAGATTGCGCGGGCGGGGCATCGTCCGTCTTTAATGTGGAAATACCCCCTCTCCCTAACCCTCTCCCCCCAAGGGGGAGAGGGAATTTTGCTCGGTGCCACGATTGTAGGTCGGGCTTCAGCCCGACAACGGCAGCCGCGACGGCGCACTGTCGGACTGAAGTCCGACCTACGGCTTCATCAAGGATGTAGCCATAGGACTCATGAAAATTTGATCCCCTCACGATGTCAGGCCCTTGTACTTGAAGGTCAGGGCGCCGGTGGGGCAGGCGTCCACGCAGCGCAGGCAGCGGGTGCAATCGGCGCCGATATCCACTTCCATGGCTTTTGCCTTGCCCTTGAGCACGGTATCCAGCACATGGGGCACCAGGCAGACCTTGCGGCATTCTCCCTCATGGAAACAGTTGGGCAGTTTGTAATGCACGGTGAAGGGTGAAGTGGCGCCCACGATGCCATAGGTCAGGCCAATGGGACAGGCGTAACGGCACCAGGCGCGGCGGGAGAAGAAGATCTCGAACAGCAGCAGCAGGGCCACCCAGATCAGGGCTACGCCCGGCCCATAGATCAGCGCCCGGCTGAGTATGCCTGTGGGAGAAATGGTCTCGTAAACGGTGTATCCGGTGACAATGGCCAGAATCACGAACACCAGCCACAACCAGGTGCGGGAACGGCGGTCGAACTGGATGTCCTTGGCCCAGCCCTTTTTCACCAGCTTGAGATGCAGCATCTCGGCCCATTCCGCCACCAGGTGATAGGGACAGACCCAGGAGCAAAAGGTACGCCCGCCCAGCAGCCACCAGAGAATGAACACCGTGGTGGTGCCTATCACGAGGTTTATGACCACATGCTTGAAAGCCAGCATGACCTGCAGGGCGGAGTTCAGATCCGCCATGTGGAAGCCGGCAAAACGCGACGCGGTGAGCGCCCCTTCCAGGAGCTGGATATCCAGGTGATAGGACAGCACGAACAGCAGGTTGACGGCAATCAATACCATCCAGCGCTTGCGCCTCAGACGTTCCGGGGGCGGATTGGCGTGCTTTTCCGCCAGCTCGATACGGATTTTTTCAATGCGTTCCTTGTCAGCAAACTTGTGCGCATGCAGTTCACGCACATCCTCCGGCATGTCTTTCTTGGCTACCCGCTTGGGCGCGCCGCCGAGCAGCACGCGAATGGATTCAATGACATTGCTCATAATATTCTCATCCCCTCGCTGTTGGCGCGGCTGTCACTGCTGTCCATGACGATAACAGCAGGTTCCACCGGACAAACCATTTCACATACGCCGCAACCCACGCAGCCATCCAGAATCACGGGCGTCATCCTGCCGTCAATGTCACGCAGCTCTATGGCGTGCTTGGGCGGGCATTCGTTCTTCTGGCGCACAGCCACCAAGTCCACCTTGCCACTCTGGCGCTTCTCGTCTTCCGCGGCGCACTCGGCAATGCTGATCTCGATGGGACACTGGCGAACGCACAGGTCGCACAGCTCCAGGTCATAGGGATGGTCTGCCAGCTTGATGGGATTCCAGCGGTCGATTTCGGCATACCGCAGCTTGCCCTTGAAATCGGTGCCCCGTGCCAGCCCCTTGAATCCCTGCCCATTCACCGCCAGGCATTGCTTGAGATTGACCGTCTTCGCCACGCCCATGTCCACTTCGGACGGGAAGGAAATCTCGTGAATCAAGGCGCCCGTGGGGCAGGCCAGCACGCATTGCAGGCCGTCACAGGAAAAATCGCAGGCCTGCTCCCGGGGATCGATATGGGGCACGCCCACTCCCAGGCCATCGGTCAAGTCCGCCAGCTTGATGGCTTCCACAGGACAGACCTGCACGCATTGCCCGCATTTGATACAGGCAGCCAGAAACTTTTCTTCCTTCAGTGCGCCAGGCGGTCGCAGGCGTTTTACCCAGTTGCCCAGCACGGGCACCATGCCCAGCAGGGCGATACCACTCACGCCCACAGTCATGGCGATGGAGCGCAGAAACTTGCGGCGCTCCTTCTGCTTGGGCGTAAGCCGTTTTTGCGGTTTCTTGCTCATATTCAGTTCTCCAGGCTCTTGCGCAGGGCGTTCAGGGCATTGCTCAGGTCCGCAGGATCCTGCGCGGCCGCTGGTTCGGTTTCCCGGGGGTTCTCTGCAGCCGGACGCTCATTCAGCGCCAGCATTTTCAGGTAAGGCTTCTCATCACGCACCAACAGGCGCGGCTCGGAAAAAGGCGCCAGGCGTTCCAGAAAGTCCAGCACTTCCAGCAGGGGGGAACCCTTGAAGAATTGCGCATAGGGTTCATTCTGCCAGAGGCGATCCGCGTAAGCGTACAGTTCGTACGGAGTGTCACCGATGCCATCCTGATCCCGATCGAAGCCTTCGTAATCGCTCCAGTAGTTGCCGGTCCATTCGTTGCGGTTGGCGGTACCTCCGCCAGAAACGACGATCTGAGTCAGATTGTCCACGAAACGGTTGTCCTTGAAAATGTTGCTGTGCCAGTCATTGAGAAAACGGATGCCTATGCCATTGTAGGCAATCAAATTGTCATTGAAATGGTTGGTGGTATCCGGCTGAAAAGGCGACACATCGATATACAGACCGCTGGCGCAATACAGAATCTTGTTGCCTTCGATGGTCAGGTCGGAGGTCTCCTTGAATCCGATGCCTATTCCCGTCGGCCCCGCGGCATGAGCAATGTGATTGTTTCTGACCACCACGCTGTCACTGTACATCAGGAAGATGCCCACGGCATTGTTCACATAGTCGTTGTTCTCCACCAGATTGTAGCGGGAGTACATGAAATGCAGGGAGTAACGGCTGTCGGTGGTGTGATTGCCGGATATGACATTGTTGGCGGAATACCAGACCACCATATCACGCACATCGTGAGTCACATTGTCCAGCACCTTGTTATCGAAGCTGTACCACAGGCGCACGGAATCGCCCTTCTGACCCAGGGAGAATTCTTCCTTGGAACTGATGTGGTTGCGCTTGACGATATTGTTGCGCGACTGCTGCAGATCCACGCCAAACAACACATTATCGATGACATTGTCCTTGATGACGTTGAAATTGCCGCGCACCTGCACGCCGGCATCAATGTCATTGGTGGACTCACCCGAGTTGGTCAGATGCAGGTTCTTGATGGTCACGCCATCGGTCTTGATGACGATGACCGAGCCCTTGCCGCCAGCATCCACGGTAGCCTCGTTCTGGCCGTCGATGGTGATGGGCTTGGTGATCAGCACCCGCCCGGCATAGGTGCCGGGCTCGAGTACCAGGGTTTCACCCTCCGGTGTCTTGTCCACCAGTTCCTGCAGGGAAGGATAGCCCGCGGTACAGACTGCGGGCAGCAGGAACAGCAACAGACTCCAGAGGCGAACTGGCATCACTGCTGCCGGGCATCCTTGATCCGCAGGAGCGCCGCCACGGCCAGCAGAGCAGCCATGAGCATCATCAGACCGAAGCCCAGGTCAGGATAGGAATGGGTGGTGAACTGGGCCACCTTGCCCTGACCAAATACCGTGGGCATGAAAGGCTTCACGGTGAAAGCCCCCATGGCATTGAGGTTGTGACCATACCACCACAGCCAGGCGGAGTATTCGATGACGAAGAACACCGGCAGGGCCATGGGCACCAGGATCAGAAGCCAGTAGAGAATGCCCTTGCTCTTGCGCGCACCCCAGACCAGCAGGACCATGGCGGCGATGATACCCCAGAACACGACTTGAGAGGCCATGGCCATTTTCTTCACCATGGGGCGGATCTCTGCCTGGTTGTTGAAATAGCGGCCCAGGCTTTTTTCATAGTGCCAGCGCATGACCTGAGCATTGCTGCCCGTCCATTCCTCGCGCTCGCTGGCGGGTTTCTTTTTCTGGTCGATGAGGAAAGTGCCTTTGAGCAGGGCAATGTTGTCGGTTTTGGGATCACCGGTGGCACTCTGTTCACTGCCGCTATCCAGGGTCACTCCCAGATCCTTGTCGCTGACCAGTTCGCCGCCCAGGCCGGCCAGTTTCTTGACCATCTCGTCTTCACTGTCCTTTTGTTCTTCCACGGAAACCACGTTCTCGGGAATGGCTTCTTTCATGCGCTTGATGAGTTCGTCATTCTTGTTGCGGTCACTGCCCCGTTCCGTGTCCTGGTCCATGGACGTTACCAGGGCCTCGATGTAGCCGGCGTTCTGGTATTTGAGGCCATCCTTCCCGTACCAGGTCATGTACATCCACACCGCAATGGTGCCGAATCCCACCGCCATGAGAGGTACGCGGATTTTCGGCTTGGTGCAGGCAAAGCCCAGCAACATCACCGCCAGAAAGGCCACCAGGAAGGGAGAGAAAGCCCGCTCGATGACACCACCCGCGGCAATGGGATACATGCCCACATAGTGGTTGATGGTGTCCATCTCATGCACACAGTCCAGTGCCTCGCTTTCCTCGATTTCCGTTTTCTGCACTTTCTTGCAGCCATTGAACACGCCGTTCATGTGGAACTCGATGCGCACCCCGTCCGGAAAGGCCTCCTTGGGATAATTGGGCGCGGTAAGGGATACCCACCAGGCCGGAGCAAAATAAATGATCGCCAGCAGTGCGACGCTGGCCAGAATCAGCAGATTGGAAATGATTACACGCTTGGACATGACATTACCTGTTGGGTTGAAAGACCAGGAGACGATAGAATGTAGAGAGTTTTATCATGAAAGGCCATGATTTCCCGCAATCATGGCCACAACAAAATCAGGGTTTACGCCAGCCCAAACAGAAAAAAGCGACGAATCGCTTTTTTCTGTGTTGGAGCTTGAGTTCTTCCCCGGCCAGGCATTGCCCGGACCGGGAGAAATCATATCAGTCGTAATCCGGATTGGTGTAATCCACAGAAGGCGCCAGATCTTCCTTGGGAACAGGAATACGGGAAACGTAATTGATGACATGCTTCATGTCTTCGTTACTGAACTCTTTAATCTGCTTGACCATGTCCGGGTTGGCGTTGCGGCGCTTGCCGTCGCGAATCCATTCGAACTGGCGCACCATGTACTTGTAGTGCTGGCCTTGAATCTTGGGATAGAACTTGTCCGGCTTGCCTTCGCCCCGCTCACCATGACACTTGACACAGTTTTCCTTGAACAGTTTCTTGCCATGTTCATATTCAGGCGTACCTTCGGCCCAATCACCCTTGCCGTTGTCCGGGTTCATCTTCAGGCCGGCGATGTAATGAGTCACATCCGCCATGGCCTGAGGGCCGCCAATGGACTCGGGCTTGGCAAAAGGATACATGGTGGGGTTGTCACGGTTGCCCTCACGGATGTCCGCCAGCTGCTTGACCAGCACTGTCTGGTGCTGACCCGCGATCTGCGGGAAGGTGCCGTCTTTGGTGCCCCAGCCTTCGGTCAGGTGGCAGGCCGCGCAGACTTCAAACACCTCGATACCGTTTTCGTGATCCGGCTTCAGATGCAGGGCCTCATCACGCTCCCCACCTTTCGACATCCACTGGTTGGAAAAGGCGGTACCACTAACCAGCATGGTAGCGGCAAAGCCGAGCATAGACACCATCAAACGTTTTTTCATACTCAATATCTCCGAAAAAAGTCTTGGGTGAAGGCGGGTTTCCGACCGTTCACGCCATATTAATAAACGTTGAAATAGTAACATTCACACTTGACCCCGCACTTGACGAACGTCAAGTGCGACCCATAAGTGCTTGAATGGATTACTTCATTTTTCCCGTGGTTATTAACCTGAACTCGCGGGCTCAGCGCTTGTGCCATGC
The DNA here is from genome assembly GCA_027026755.1 of Sedimenticola sp. Lineage (GTDB taxonomy): Bacteria > Pseudomonadota > Gammaproteobacteria > Chromatiales > Chromatiaceae > Thiolapillus. The sequence continues at coordinate 9,018 of JALVNE010000144.1, forward strand.
GCCCTGATGAACTCACGGATTCAGGTTTCAGTCATCCTGGTAAGACAACCAGGCAAGAATATTGGCAATTTCCTCATCGGTATAGCCACGGAACAATTCCGCGTCGTCCTCCGAATCATGAAAACGCTTGCCCTTGCGGATGTTTTCTATCTGGCGCAGCAGATAGTCACTATGCTGCCCGGTCAGCATGGGTACCCGTTTTTTCCACTTCCCCTCGCCCTTGCGCCCATGACAGCTGGCGCATTCCTGACGGTACAGCTTGCCTCCGGCCTTTGGGTCGCCAGGATAATGAGGGATATTGGTCACTTTCTTACTCTCTTCCAGACGTGCCAGGGGATCGAACTCCTTGTTGGGGTCCAGCTTGCTCATGTGGCGCGGAAGTTCGATGCTGGCGATATAGGCGGTGATGTTTTTCACATCTTCCGGTGACAACTCATGATCATTGGCATAGGGAATCATGGGAATGTTGATGCGTTTGCGGGTCTTGAACAGGATGATCTGCCGCTCCAGATAGGCCGGATTCAGTCCTGCCAGCCGGGGATACTCACCGTCAGGCGTGCCTTGGGCGTAGATGCCATGACAGCCAGCGCAGATTTCCATGATCTCTTCGCCGATGTCCGGGTCGAAATCGGGTATTACCCGATCCTCTGCCATCGCCAGGGTCAGGCTCGAAAACAACCAACAGAACAGTACGATTTTGTTCATGTATTTATTGAGTTTTTTTCAGGCAAACCAGAAACGGCCTGCGCAGGCAGGCCGTCATCCAAATCACAAAGCTGTCGATCAGGGCGCGAGCTTGGACACGTAGTCAGCCAGTACGTCCAGGTCTTCATCACTGAAACGGGGCTCGCCCGTCGGCGTGACCAGCACGCCCTTCATGGCCACAGACTGACCATTGGCCCGCTTGCCGGACATGATGTCCTTGATCTGCTGCAGAACATATTCCTTGTTCTGGCCCGCGATCTTGGGATAGGCCGGCATAATGGGGCTCTTGCCGTCCTTGCCGTGGCAGGCTGCGCAAGTCATGTACAGTTTCTTGCCATCCGCGGCAGACGCATTGCCAGCAAACAGGAATGAAGCCAGAACCGCTGAAACGGCAGTGGCCAGAATCATTTTCTTATTCATAACAACATAGTCTCCTGAAAGAAAAGAGAGGGGTGATAAATCACCCCCCAATATTACATCCCGGATGAGTTCCCCGACACCTTGCCTTTGATCAAGACGGTGCCGGGGAAAACGCCTTATTTGACTTTCTTGGCGCCGTGCTCTTCCAGATAGGTCTTGGCACGCAGACCGAGGTCGGCGGTCTTGACCTGATACTGCCACCACTGGTTCGCCCAAAGCATGGCGTTGTTCCAGTCTTTCTTGGCGGCAGCCGCTTCGGCCTTGGCCTTGGCTTCCTTGGCGAAGCCCAGCTGGTCGGTCGCATCCTCAACCAGTGCAACTACGGTCGGGAAGTCCTTGTAGTTGTGGCTGGTGATGAAGCCAACGACCTGGTTGATTACCGCCTGGGTCTCGATGTTGGTCTTGACCTGCTTCTTGTAATCTTCCTCGGTGTAGTTGGTACCAGCTTTCAGACCACCTTCCTTCGCCTTGTATCCCTTGGGCTGAACCAGGAGATAACCCTGCATCTCCAGGTGGAGCGCGGAGCAGAACTCGGTGCAGTAGAAGGGATAGACGCCGGGCTTGTCCGCATGGATGGTAGCCGTAGCCGTCTTGCCAGGCTCTACAGAGAGCTGGACATTGTGGCCGTACATGGCGTAACCGTGTACCTCATCCTCGGCGCGCTCCAGGTTGGTGATGTGGATATGGACCGTATCACCCTCGGTAACCTCGATGATCTCGGGCGTCAGGTGAGAGCGGATGGCGGTACCGTAAACGTGTACGGTGCACTTGCCGTCGGCATCACAGGTCCGCTCGATCTTCTCGCGGCCCGCGCGGGTCTTCCACGGAGAACGCTCGTCCTTGCGGCTGTTCCAGCCGGACTTGTAGCGAATCGTCGGCTTGAGCTTGTCAGCCTTGATGGCAACCACATAGTGCGGCTCACCCAGGGGAATGGGCATGTCGTACAGCAGTTGCATCTTATCGCCGCTGATATCGATGAGCTGGTGGTTCTGCGGATGCAGGGGACCGACCGGGTTGAAGCGGTCGATGGCCAGCTTGTTCAGGGCAACCAGGTACTTGCCGTCGGGAGTGACGGAATCACCCTCCATCGCCATCAGGTGACCCACATTGTAGTGAATGGGCAGCTGATCCAGCACCTTGCCTTCACAGTAGTCCCACTTGGTGATCATGGAATCCACGTAAATAGAGGTGTAGGCCACGCACTTCTTGGAATCGTACTGGGTGTGCAGGGGACCGAGGCCCACGGCCACGGACTTGTCCAGCGCGTCTTTCAGGGCAATGATGGGAATACCATAGGGATCCTTGCCTTCGAACTTCTTGTTCTTCATGGCTTTCTGGATCTTGTTCCAGTCATATACCCAGGTATGGCTGTCCAGCTTGCCGGAGACGACGATCTTGTCGCCGGTGGGAACCACGTCAACACCGTGAGGCGACTTGGGCTCGGGCACCAGGTACAGCAGTTCGTTGGCCACGGCTTCCTTCATGGAGATAAGAGTCATGCCGTTGACTTTCTTGCCAATCTTGCCGGCCTTGACCAGTTCGGCAGCCTTCTTCCAGTTGGTGATATGCAGGAAGTCGGTGTCCTTGGAGGAACAGCCCGCCTCGAAGGGAGGACGCCCCTTCTCGATGCCGCCCACATAGCGCTCGGAACAGAAGGAGTTGGTAAAGCCCCATCCGTAAGTCGGACCCTTGCCCGCGTCGGACAGGTCCTGGCTGTAGGGAGGCATTTCGAAGGTAAAGGAGTTTTCAGGCTCGATACGGCCCTTCTCCATGTTGAACTTCCAGTAGGTCAGGCCACCACGGTACTTGTCGTTGAAGTCCGAAAGCGGCACGAAACCGCTGCCCTTGTAGGGTGCGGCGTACTGGGTGGCTTCCATCACATACTCGGTGTTGGGCGTGACAAAAGCGCCACCGTGCTCGGAACGGAACAGGGGGTTGACCACGATCTGCTTGGTCTCGAAGTCATGCAGATCGATGACGGCGATACGGGGGTTGGCCTTGTCGTTGATGAACAGATACTTGCCGTTGTATTCCCCCTTGGTCTCGGAGATGGCCGGGTGGTGGGTATCACCATAGACGATATCCTTGCCCTCGATGCGGCCCTGGGCCAGCACTTCCTTGGATTCGTCGTCGAATCCATACCCCTGCCAAGGCTCGGGCGTGAAGACACCGATGTATTTGAGAATGCGCATGGATGGGATGCCATACACGATAACCTGACCGCTCTGGCCGCCGGAACTGAACGCGATGTATTCGTCACGGCCACCGGTAGGGGTATAGGTTTTTGCTGCCGCCAATATATCCTTTTCGGTCAGACCGCGCTTTTTCATCACGTCTTTCAACGTGTCCTGAGACCAGGCCTGGCCTCCAGCTGTCAGTCCCACCGTCAAGGCGATAAGGGAGGCAAGCATAGGCTTGCGTATTTTCATGGTATTCTCCTTCTGGTAACTACAAAAAAACGACTGTCAACAGAAGACGAAAGCACCTTCCGCAACAATCGAAATCATTACCCGCCAGCGACTGGCCGGGCACCGATTATTCGGACGGAAAGTAGTGTGTGCCATTTCACACAGGCTTGGTTTGACATATATCAAAAACACCGGAATTTCTCCCGTATGGCGCCGCCAGGATGACTATTCGGATTCAGATTCAACCCTACTGCCTGCTCATGAAATCGCCCTGGCCCGGCGGGAAGCGAAAGAGGTTTCAGCAGCGCAGAGGCTGGATACTGGCCCTGCGCGCGGGCGAGCTGCGGGGCTGGGGAGATTGTGCGCCCCTGCCCGCCATGGGCACGGAATCCCATGCAGATGCCGGAAAATTCCTGGCAGGCTGGCAGGCACGGCCCGCGCCCGGCATCGACAACCTGCTGGAAGAGTTGCCCACCCTCAGAACCACCCATCCGGCTGCCAGCCATGCCCTGGAAACCGCCCTGCTGGACATGCTGGCCCGGCAACAGGGCATCTCCCTGCGGCACTGGCTTGCCAAAGAGGCCGCGGACCGGGTCGGCGTCAACGCCATGGCTGGCGCTGCCTGCCATCATGAGGCAGCAGATGCCACCCAGCAGGGCTATCGGATCATCAAGCTGAAAGTGGGGCAGCAGCCGGCCGGGGAGGAAATCCGCTGTCTGCAGGCCCTGTGCCAAAACCTGCCCGCCGGCATCCGGCTGCGTCTGGACGCCAATAGTGCCTGGTCTTATGCAACAGCGGAAGAATTCATCCATTCCCTGCAAGGCCTACCCGTGGAATCCCTGGAAGAGCCCCTGGCAAGTCCGGACCTGGCCCCTCTCGACCGCCTGCAGAATCAGACCACCCTCCCCCTGGCCCTGGACGAGTCCCTGAGACACCTGCCCTTCGATGAGGTGCTGGACAGCAGCCTGCCCCGTCTGGTTCTCAAGCCCGCCTTGCAGGGCGGGCTGCAGCACAGCTACCGCATGGCGGCCATGGCGGCGGCTGCGGGCAAGACTTGTGTGGTTACTTCCCTGGTAGAATCGGCCATTGGCATTCACGCGGCGGCGCAACTGGCCGCGGCGGTGGACAGCCTGTGCCCCGGCCTGGCGCACGGCCTGGCGACTTCCGCCTGGCTGCAAAAGGATGTTGCCAGACCGCCACGGCTTGAGGCAGGATTCCTGCAACTATCCAACAGCGCCGGACTGGGCATTGATGAAGTCTTTCCGTCACCGATTCAGAATCCCCTTTCATGAGGTGGATGCCGCCGGCCTGATGTTCCATGCCCACCTGTTCAGCCACGCCCACGATGCCTACGCGGCGCTGATGGGGGAAATGGGGCTGGACCTCAAGACCGTGCTGGAGGAAGGCCGTTACCTGCTGCCCCTGGTTCACGCCGAAGCCGATTTCCGGCTGCCCATGGGGCTGGACGATGAGATAGAAGTGACCCTGGAAGCTGCGCCGCCGGGCAAAAGTTCTTTTGGTTTCCACTACGCCTTTCACCGGAAAGGCGAGCTGTGCGCCACGGCCCTCACCCGTCATGTGTTCCTGAACCGCGAAACCGGGAAGCCCGCCGCCCTGCCTCCTGAATTCAGGCAAGCGCTTCAGGAATCCGCGGACTGAACCCGGGAAAGGGCCAGCCGGGGCAGTTCCCGGCGCAGCAGCTTGCCCAGGTGATTGCGCGGCAGCTCGTCCACCCTGAAGAAATATCGGGGCAGAAAAGCCGCCCGCAAATGCTTTCTGGCCCAGGCGCGCACATCTTCGGGCGACGCGGGGCCCTGGTAGAGCAGCACCAGGGCATCGCCCCAGCGGGGATGGTTCAGGGCCGTCACTGCTGGTTGTTCCACCCCGGGACAACCAGCGAAGGCCGCCTCCACCGCCGCCGGATGAATGTTCTCGCCGCCGCTGATGAACATATCGTCCAGCCGTCCTTTCAGATGCAGCTTGCCGCTGTCATCCAGCCAGCCTGCATCTCCCGTGCGCAGCCAGCCCTGCTCATCCAGCAGCTGCCGCCGCACGCCCGGTGCTTCCCGGCACCAGCGGGCAACGGACGGGCCGCGCAGGCAGATCCTTCCCTCCGGCGCCTCCAGCTTCAGCTCCAGATGTGGCAGGAGCGGCCCCGCCAGCCCTTCCTGCCAATGCCTGTCCGGCGGATACACAGTGGCCACCTGGGAAGCCGCTTCCGTCAGGCCGTAGCTGGGACAAACCGGCCAGCCCTTGTCCAGGGCCTCGTCCACCAGCGCCTGCCGGGCCGGCGCGCCGCCCAGCAGAACGACACGCAGGG
>JALVNE010000145.1 GCA_027026755.1 Sedimenticola sp.
CATGAGGTGCACCCGGTAGGCCGGATACAAGCTGGCCGTAGATGCGGAGCGCCAATCTGTGCATATTCCTCAACCCGGCGGCCATCCTGCAATTCATAGGCCTCCAGGGTTTTGAGATCAGGATCGACCAGCCACAAATAGTTCACCCCCTGCCCGGCACACACAGGCATTTTCTGCGCCCGGTGCAGCGCACATCGGAAAAAGCGCGGCCGGGAAACTGCCAACCGTCTCTTTGCTCACCAGCCCTGGCAGCAGAGAAGCACTTGCGAGCCGTTCCTCAGGACTGATAGTCTTGCGTTTATCTCCATTTATGTGGATGCCGTCCCATCATGCCACAACCTCCGGAAACCGAACTGCCTTTTGATGTCGAAAGGTTGTTGCCCGACGCCGTTACGGCGATATTGGAACTGCAGGATGCAACCCGTTTTTTCACCTGGATGGATGAAAACATCCATCGTTATGTCACCTCCCCCTCGGCTGTTCAGCGCAATCTGTTTGCCAACGACGAATATCTTTCGGAAGACGCGATACGCCAGTTCGGCCGACTGTTTGCCCACAACCTGTGGAACGTCACACCCATTCCACGAAAGCATTTTCAACCGGACCCATTGCCATCACCCGGGCGAAACAGCCCCTGCCCCTGCGGCTCCGGGCGAAAATTCAAACGTTGCTGCCAGGATGCCTTCAGCTCCTTGCCCCCCATACAAACCATCGACATCTGGCCGGTAGCCCTGGATGTCATGCCCGAAGAAATGCGGGAAAGAGCCGTGCAGTCAAAACAGCTGCCCGTCGAAATGCTGGCCATACTTGCGGAAGACTATTTGCGGGAAAACAAACCCAAGAAAGGCCTCAAGCTCCTCGAACCCCTGTTCGACGAGGGCTGTCCTCCGGGCGACGATGAACGCTATGATTTTGCCCTCAACGCCCTGTGCAACATCTATGATCGCCTGGGGTACAGCAACAAGAAGGCACGTCTGCTCGACCACCTCATCAACAACATGGAACGTTCCCCCCTGCGTTCCGGCGCCTGGCAGCGCCTGGCAGCGATAAGAATGGATGAAGGCGACAGCAGCGGCGCCTGGAAAGCACTGCAGCAGGCGCAGAGAGATGACCCCGGCAATCCCTATTCCGGGCTGCTCGAGATCCAACTGCTGCTCACAGAAGGCCGCACTGAAGAAGCGGGAAACAGAGCCCTGTTCTGGGAAAAACAACTGCGCAGACAGGGTATCGATGACGAACTCACCGACTTCTTTGCAAACATTGCCCGTGACCCCAACCAGGCCTTCCTGGAAACCTCGGCGCCCTTGACCGCGGCAGCAGACCAGCGCCTGCATAACTGGATAGAAACCGTGGCCAGCCGCCCCTTGCCTGAATACAGCCTCGATCTCTATACGGACGCTGCCGATGACGATGATCAGGAACGAAGCGCCGAACAAAGCCGAATGCAGTTGCAGCAGCTTGGCATCCCCACCGAAACCATCGATGAATTGCTGGAGCAGATTTTCGAGTCGTCCGACAGCACAGAAAAAAACATGCCGCAGGAAGGGGCTGTTTCCGCCTCCATCGTTCCGCCCGATTCCATATTCGC
>JALVNE010000146.1 GCA_027026755.1 Sedimenticola sp.
ATGTAATCGGTCAACACATCTGAGACTCTCTGGGGACCGACTCCCCTTGCATCATAGCCAGGTACTCCAGAGGAGCGAGGCCGTTCAGGGAGCGGTGGGGCCTCCTGCGGTTGTAGTAGTCCAGGTAGGCGTTGAGTTCTCGTTGCAGCTCGGGGATGCGGGAAGGCAGGGGCCGGGTGTAGAACTCGTCCCTGAAGGTGCGCTGCAGGCGCTCGACGTGGCCGTTGAGCCTGGGGCTCCTGGGCGGGAGGACGAAGAGCTTGACGTCGTGTTGCTGGCAGGCCTCTTCAAACTCGGCCATGAACTCGCTGCCCCCGTCCACCTGGATGGCCCGGATGGGGAAGGGGGTCTTGGCGAGGAGTTCGGACAAGAAGCCCGCCGCCAGGTGGGCCGTGGCCCGGGTATGCACCTCGGCCAAAGAGAAACGGGAGTGGAGGTCCACGGCGGAGAAGTGCTTGACCACCTCCCCGGGACCCAAGGTCACGGTCAGGGTGTCCACCTGGACCAGGTCGCCAGGGTGGTTGACTTGGTAAGCTCTGGGCTTCCTCTGGGCGTAGGGCCTTCTGAGTTTCCGCTTGAGCCTTCCCCGCCTGGCCCGGGCCAGGAAGGAGGCTACGCTCAGAACGCGGCCGTGGGCTTCCAGGTAGGCCAGGATGCGGCCCACGGTGCGTTCGCTTACCTGGCAGCCTTGACCTTGACAGCCCTGCTTCCTCAGAGCCAACCCGATGGGCCACCGTCCCCAGGTGGGGTGCTGCTTTCTCAGGGCTTCGATCGTCATGAGGAGATCGGGCGTCCAGTAGACCTTCCGCCGCAGGCGCCTTGGCCGTCTGGACTTGGGCTTCAAGCCTTTTAGCCCCTCTTCCCTAAGCCGCTGTTTCCAGCGGTAGTAGGTGGCCCGGCTGATCCCCACCAGGGACTGGATCTCGGGCCAGCTCACCCGGTGTTTCCTGAGCGTTTCGACCTGCCCGAGCTTTTGCAGGCGCGCTTGGGCGGTGGGGTCGTCCGCTCCCGCCTCCTCAAGCCGCTGGGCCTCCCTTGCCGCTTTCCATAGCTCCTTGCCAACCGTTGTAAGCTGCACTTGGGGGACCTCCTCTCTAACGTCGGTCCCCCTTATTCTTATGGGTCAGGGTGTCTCAGGTGTGTTTGTCCGGGGACAGAAAATACACCGCTTTCGGATAGCCTCAGGCCTCCGCGCCGCGCCGCGCCATCTCACGCTCGAGCCAGTCGGTGAAGAAGGTGAGCACGGTCGTGAGAACGAGGTAGATGGCCGCCACCGCCACGTAGACCTCGACGGGGCGGAAGGTGATCGAGATCATGCGCTGCCCCTGGTGCACGAGCTCCAGCAGGGTGATGACCGAGGCCAGGGAACTGTCCTTGAGCAACGCGATCACGTTGTTGACGAGCGGCGGGACCACGATCTTGATCGCCTGCGGGACGATGATGTAGCGCATCACCTGCGCCGGCCTCATCCCCAGCGACATCGCCGCTTCCCACTGCCCTTTCGCGATCGCCTGGATCCCCGCGCGGACCACCTCGGCGTTGTAGGCCCCGACGTTGACGCTGAGCGCGATGAAGGCGGCCCAGT
>JALVNE010000147.1 GCA_027026755.1 Sedimenticola sp.
AACCGGAATGAGGTGACTGTTGTGGCAGTAGCGGCAGCGCCACGGACATCCCTGACAGAACACCACCGCCGCCAGCTCGCCGGGAAAGTCGATGGTGGTCAGCGGGGTGAAACCGCCTATTTGAAGGCTGTGCGGCATTCCCGGAAAAAGGTGCGCTGGGCGTGTTCCGATTTTTTACCGGGGTTGAACGCTGACACCGGACGGTGATAGCCCATCACGCGCGTCCATACCTCGCAGCGCTGGCGCTCTTCGTCTTTCAGTTCGATGGTTTTGTTGTTCAGTTGAGACATTGTTCACTCCTTTTGCGTAAACGCAGTTCGTCGTCACAGACGGGGCAGAACTCGTGTTCGCCATTCAGATAGCCGTGACGGGGGCAGATGGAGAAAGTGGGTGTAATGGTGATGTAGGGCAGCCGGAACCCCTCCAGGGCGCGCCGCACCAGACGCCGGCACGCCTCGGCGCTGCTGATGCGCTCGCTCATGTAGAGATGCAGCACGGTGCCGCCGGTGTATTTCTGCTGCAGCGCCTCCTGCCGCTCCAGCGCCTCGAAGGGGTCGTCGGTGAAACCCACCGGCAGCTGGGATGAGTTGGTGTAGTAGGGGCGCTCGCGGGTGCCCGCCTGGCGAATTCCGGGGAAGCGTTTTTGATCCTCCTTGGCGAAGCGGTAGGTGGTTCCCTCCGCCGGTGTGGCCTCCAGGTTGTACATGTGACCGGTATGCTCCTGAAACGCCACCATCCGCTTGCGCACATGATCCAGCAGGCGGCAGGCAAGGGCGTGGCCCGCTGGCGAGGTGATATCTTCGGCATCGTTGGTGAAGTTGCGGATCATCTCGTTGATGCCGTTGACGCCGATGGTGGAGAAGTGATTGCGCAGCGTCCCCAGGTAGCGTTTGGTGTAGGGAAACAGGCCGGCGTCGATGTGGCGCTGGATCACCTTGCGCTTGATCTCCAGACTGTTGCGCGCCAGATCCAGCAGTTCATCCAGACGCTGCATCAGGCGCGGCTCGTCACCCTTGTGCAGATAACCCAGCCGGGCGCAGTTGATGGTGACCACCCCCAGCGACCCGGTCTGCTCCGCTGAACCAAACAGGCCGTTGCCCCGTTTCAGCAGCTCCTGCAGATCGAGCTGGAGACGGCAGCACATGGAGCGCACCATGTTCGGCTTGAGATCGGAGTTGAGGAAGTTCTGGAAATAGGGCAGGCCATATTTCGCCGTCATGGCAAACAGCCGTTCGGCATTTTCACTCTCCCAGGGGAAATCCGGGGTGATGTTGTAGGTGGGGATGGGAAAGGTGAACACCCTCCCCCTGGCATCACCGGCTGTCATCACCTCAATGTAGGCGCGGTTGATCATATCCATCTCGGGCTGCAGATCGGCGTAGGTGAACGGCATCTCCTCACCACCGATGAGCGGGATCTGTTCGCGCAGATCCTCGGGGCAGACCCAGTCGAAAGTAAGGTTGGTGAACGGGGTCTGGGTACCCCAGCGGGAGGGGACGTTGAGGTTGTAGATCAGCTCCTGGATGCACTGGCGCACCTCGTCATAGCAGAGATCATCCTTGCGTATAAAGGGGGCCAGATAGG
>JALVNE010000148.1 GCA_027026755.1 Sedimenticola sp.
CCAAAGCCATGTTTGCGGTTGAGCAACATTTCCTGAGCCACTCAATGCAACTCGCTGATGCCCTTATTGGTTCCACCGCTATTACTCATGGTTTTCCATTGCTTACAGGCAATGATAAACACTACAAGATAATGAAAGGCATTCAAATCAAAAGATTTCGACACTAAACATATTATCAACCCGACAAACACCAATACCCACCACCTAGTCACTTCCTCCCCTCCCCGGTTCGTACTCCAATCCCCGCACCAGCGCCTCGGCTTCTGGATTACCCGGTAAAGCCTTCCTAAGCCTGCGGGCATGAAGAAGCGCCTGCTCCGTATCCCCTTTTTTCCGGCTGTAGGCCACCAGAAGCCGCAGCAACTCGACGTTGCCAGGATGGTGTTCCAGCCCCCGGGCAAGAACTGTCAGGGCCTCATCCGTATTTCCCTGGGAATCGAGAGCGACCGCATACACATAGGTGAAGCGAATGTTGTCTCTGTCCAGTTCCGCCGCCCGGCCCAACTCGGGAAGAGCCTCGGCGGTTTGCTTCTGGCGCACCAAGGACAGGCCCAGGGCATGATGCAGGTCCGCGGAATCGGGAACCTGCCTGATGCCTTCGCGCAACAGCTCGGCGGCTTCGCTCTCCCTGCCCCTGTCCGCCAGCATCTGCGCAAGGTTCAAATAGGCGGGCACGAACCGCGGCTGCAAGCGGAGGGCCTTGTGGTAGGCTGTTTCCGCCCGGGTGAACTGTTGCAGGTCCAGGTACAGGTTACCCAGGTTGACCTGGGCTTCGGGACGCTCGCCATTGAATTCCTGGGTCTGGATGTATTCCCCAATGGCCTTGTCCAGCACCCTTCCCTGCGCTGGCTCGAGCTGTTCCCTGGGATAGGCCGCCATCAGTCTGGCCGCTTCCGTGCGCACGGCCTTGCGTTCATCCCAGACCAGAGAAAAGGCCAGAATGCGCATCTCCAGGGGCGCCGATGCTAGGGCCTTCAATGCACCTAGGCGCAACAGGGGGGCTTCCGCCGCCAGGGCCTGCCGCAGCTGTTTCAGTACCCCCGGGCTGCGGACATCGGCCAGCAGCTCCAGAGCAGTAGCTCGGGCAATGGCCGGCTGGGAGGCATCCCCGGCCAGTTCAAGCAATGCCCTGAGACTTCCGCGCCGCCCTTGCCGGCCCGACTGCAGGGCCTGGGCAAACCGTTGCAGCCCGCGGGGCTGGTGCCCGTACCAGGCCTCCACTCTGTTCCGCGCCCATTCCACGGACTTGTCCGGGTGACAGCGGTTGCAGGCGTTGGGCACGCCCAGGCTCAGGGTCAGATCCGGGCGGGGAACGCGGAAGCCATGATCGTGACGCCGGTCCACGCCCATGAAGGTGGTGGCGGGCATGTGGCATTCGATGCAGCTGGCCCCCGCCTTGTCCTCATCGTGGAAATGATGCTGCCGCGAGGCATAGCGGTCCTTGCGATGGCATTTGTAGCAGACCTGCTCTCCCGGCAGCCTCAAAGCCGCGCGGTGAGGGTCATGACAGTCGGAGCAGCTGACGCCCGCCTGATACATTTTGCTCTGAAGGAATGATCCCCAGACATAGTCTTCGTCCAGC
>JALVNE010000149.1 GCA_027026755.1 Sedimenticola sp.
GCCCAGGCCGGCCAGTCGGCGGGAGGTTGCTCGCCGGCGATCTCGTAGTGATAGCACCCGTCGCCACGGGCCATCACCCAGTAGCTGGTAGCGGAGAGATCCAGCTGGCGCCGGGAGATAAGGAAACCGTGCCAGACCGGCTGATAGACAGTTATCCGCACGGGCGTGTGTTTGAATTCCGGCTGACCGGAGACAGGGTCGGTGTTCGGATTGACGACGGCGCCGATGCGGCCGGAGCTGGCGAACTGGTCGTTCCAGTGGATCGGAACAAATACGCTGCCGCGGCGTTGTTCATCGTTGACCCGGGCGCGGACCACCACTTCACCCCAGTGACTGGAGAGGTTGACCAGTACGCCATCGGCAATGCCGAGTTCTGCGGCATCTTCGGGATGGAGGGTGGCGGTGGGTTCCGGGCTGTGCTCGGTGAGCCGTGGCGCCTTGCCGGTGCGGGTCATGGTGTGCCACTGGTCGCGCAGCCGGCCGGTGTTGAGTACCAGGGGATAGGCCTCGTCGGGGATATTCTGCGGCTGCCGTGGTTCCACCGGTACCAGCCGTGCCTTGCCGGAAGCGGTGAAAAAACGGCCCCGCCGGAACATCCGCGTGGTGCCCTGCCCGGTTTGAGTCACCGGCCACTGGATGGGGGCAAGTTGTTCGTATTCCCGGTCGCCCAGATTTTGCAGGCCGGAGATGTCGAAGTCCCGCTCCCCGCCGTTTCCGAACCCGGAGAGGGCGGCATGTTCGCGGAAGATGGCGGCGCTGCCGGGGTAGTCGAAGCCCTGTTTGAACCCCATTCGTTTGGCCACTTCGCAGATGATCCACCAGTCGGGCCGGGCCTCGCCGGCCGCTGGCAGGAAGCGGCGCTGGCGGGAGATGCGCCGCTCGGAGTTGGTCACCGTGCCATCCTTTTCCCCCCAGCCAGCGGCAGGCAGCAGAATATGGGCCAGTGCAGTGGTGTCGGTGTCGGCGACGCAGTCGGAGACCACCACCAGCGGGCACTTGCTCATGGCGGTGCGGATCCGTTCACCGTCGGGCAGGCTTACCGCTGGATTGGTGGCCATCACCCACAGCGCCTTCACCTCTCCTGCGTCAATGGCCTGGAACAGATCCATGGCCATCAGCCCTGCCCTGTCGGCTATTTTCGGGGAGTTCCAGAAGCGCTGCACCAGTTCCCGGTGCTGGGGATTGGCGAGTTCCATGTGGGCGGCGAGCTGGTTGGCCAGTCCCCCCACCTCCCGGCCGCCCATGGCGTTGGGCTGACCGGTAAGAGAGAAGGGGCCCATTCCGGGTCGGCCGATACGGCCGGTGAACAGATGGCAGTTGAGGATGGCATTGACCTTGTCCGTGCCGCTGCTGGACTGGTTAATTCCCTGGGAGAAGAGGGTGACCACCCGCTCGGTGCGGGCGAACAGACGGTAGAATTCGGCCACCGTTTGCTGTTCCAGTCCGCAGCGTGCCGCCACGCTTTCGATGGTGGGGGCGGTGGCCTCGGCCATGTTCAGTGCCTGCCGGTATCCTTCGGTGCAGTACTCCAGAAACAGTTCACTCCTCTCTCCCTGCCGCTCCAGATGAACCAGCAGGC
>JALVNE010000150.1 GCA_027026755.1 Sedimenticola sp.
TCCAGTCCGTTTTTCTCGTCCACATGCTGGACCAGATTGACGGAACCCAGATTACAGACCGCAATCTCGTCATCCGATGTGTTCAGCGTAATCTCGGTACAGAGATTGGAGCTGTGCACCACGCCAACATGCTGCTGCGGGGAGCGCAGGTTGCAGGGATCCTTGAAGGTGATCCAGGGGTGGCCGGTTTCAAACAGCATTCCCAGCATCTTGCGCCACAGGTCCACCGCCTTGACGATCTTGAAATTGTTCATCTCGCCACGGGCGGCCTTCTCTTCATAGGCACAGTAGCGCTCCTCGAACGCCTGGCCCACCAGATCATGCAGATCCGGCGTTTCATCGGGTGAAAACAGGGTCCACTCCCCCTCCTCGGCCACCCGCTTCATGAACAGATCCGGCACCCAGCTGGCGGTATTCATGTCGTGGGTACGGCGGCGCTCGTCACCGGTATTCTTGCGCAGCTCCAGAAACTCCTCGATATCGATATGCCAGGTCTCCAGATAGGCGCACACCGCCCCCTTGCGCTTGCCGCCCTGATTGACCGCCACCGCCGTATCATTGGCCACCTTGAGAAACGGCACCACCCCCTGCGACTTGCCGTTGGTGCCCTTGATGTGGGCGCCCATACCACGCACCCGGGTCCAGTCGTTGCCCAGCCCGCCGGCATACTTGGAGAGCAGCGCATTGTCCTTGATGGCGCCATAGATACCGTCCAGGTGGTCGGGCACCGTGGTCAGATAGCAGGAGGAGAGCTGCGGACGCAGCGTACCGCTGTTGAACAGCGTCGGCGTCGAGCTCATGAAATCGAATGAAGAGAGCAGATTGTAAAACTCGATGGCCCGCTGCTCGCGATCGATCTCGTTGATCGCCAGCCCCATCGCCACCCGCATGAAGAACGCCTGCGGCAGCTCGAAGCGTTTCTCGTTGCTGTGGATGAAGTAACGATCATACAGCGTCTGCAGCCCCAGATAGGTGAAGGTCTGATCGCGCTCCGGTTTGAGCGCGGCTCCCAGCTGTTGCAGATCGAAACGGGTCAGTTCGCTGTCGAGCAGCTCCAGCTCGGCGGCCCGCCGGATATAGTCGCTGAAATAGTCGGGATAGCGCTGCGCCATCTCCTCCTGAGTGGCATTGACCGGCATGCCGGCAAGAAAGGTAAGCGCCTCGTGACGCATGCTGTCCAGCAGCAAACGGGCAGCAACATAACTGTAATCAGGATCTTTCTCGACATAGCCGCGGGTGGTCATCACCAGTACCGTGGCAATCTCCTTCTCCAGCATGCCGTCGTACAGATTATGCAGGGTATCCTGGATAATGGCCGTGCTGTCCACATTCTCCAGCCCCGCACAGGCTTCCGCTACCACCGTCTCGATACGCCCCTTGTCCAGCGGACGGCTGGTTCCATCTTCCAGAACCACATTGAGGACAGGCGCCTGTTTTGCCTTGCCGCGCTTGCCCCTTTTGGCCTCTTCGGCACAGCGTTCACGGGCCCGCTCTTCACGATACAGCACATAGGCCCGGGCCACCTTGTGATAGCCGCCGCGCATCAGCGCCAGCTCCACCTGATCCTGGATATCCTC